>PFGG01000074.1 GCA_002783405.1 bacterium (Candidatus Blackallbacteria) CG13_big_fil_rev_8_21_14_2_50_49_14
AGAATATTTTGGGGGCCGTTTTCGGCTCTTCTCAGGGCTTCAAGTGCGTCCCGCTGACGTGCGGCGTTGACGCGGTCTTGCTTTTCTGGCGGGGCATAGGGAACCTGCATCAGGCCCACCAACAGAAAAAGAACGCTCCACAGCGTGATAAATTTCAGGCGATCCAGCAGCGGAACCCCCGTTTTGAGCGGGCTGAGGGTTCGAGTGAAATGGCTTTGGGGGGGCCGATAATAGTCAGCAATTTCTGAAAGTATTGTTCCCAATCTTTGTGCTTCATCTGGCTGAAGCCAGAGCAAAGGACTGAGAGAGGTGCTTTGCGCCTGATGGGTTTTCAGTTCCAGTTGCCAGGGGCCTGGGCTTTGCGCTTCAGTGAGGGGTTGAAGTGTGATTTCTTTGAGATCTGCCCAGGCGCATTCTTTTTCTTTGTAAAGCAGAGGTTTGCGTACCTGTCGCTTTTTTTGATCCGCTTTCCATTCTGTTGCTTTGGCCTGACAGGCTCTGTCTTCTGCGAGATTTTTGACAGGGGTTTCAAAGGCCCGCAAAAGCAGTCTTTCTGAATTGAATTCCAGGCTCAAAGGCATCGGTTTATAGCGCTTGGGGCGTAAGTTGCCCGGCAGCTGGAGCCAGTGGGTTTGGAGTTTTTCGAGCAAAACAGGCAAGAGACTGTACCAGGCCAGGGCCTTGAAAAAATTGAGCGGGCCAAGGGGTAAAAACAGCAGCAAACCTGCCCCACAGCTTGCCCATTTGAGCCCTTGAAAGGCATACAGACCCAGATCCTGCTTCAGTTTGAGCTGGGGAAGGGGGTGGTTGGAAATAAAAAGGGAAAATCCTGAGGGGCTTTCGGCGTATTCAAGTTCTTTAAACAGAATCTTGCAAATCTCACCAGGGGGGGTGCCAGGGCGGATTTTGGGTAGCTGTGTGTTCAGGCGCGGGTCGGCATTTGAGACTGGAAGCGAGGCTTTGTTGCGGGCATATTGAAAAGCCAGACGGGCTTCCTGCGCTGATTCATAGCGCAGATGGGGGTCGGGTTCCAAGAGTTTGCCCAGCCATTGCTGCATGCTTTGATTGCAATGGGTCACGGCTTCAAATTGAATTTTAAAATCCTGCTGAGGCAGTTCAGCGGGCGGTAAGCCACTGAGCAAATGCACCAGCGTGGCTCCCAGGGCATAGAGATCGCTTTGCAGCAGGGCTTTGCCAGCAAATTGCTCAGGGGCCATATAGCCAGCGGTTCCAATCAGGGTGGAGCCACTGCCGCCCTGGCTGCGAAAGCGCTGATTCACGGCGCCGAAATCGATCAGCCAGAGTTTCTGATCCGGGTCGAGCACCAGATTGGAGGGTTTGATATCGCGGTGGACAATCGCTGGAGAAAGACTTTGTAAATACACCAGAATTTCGAGCAGTTGATCGGCCAGATTCCAAACCTCAAGACTCTCGGGTCGCCAGCCTTTGGCAAGTTTTTCACTCAGACTTTCTCCTTGCACTTTTTCTGAGAGCAGGTAAAGGCGCAGATCGGCATCTTGGGATTCTTCAATAAATTCCAGTAATTTTGGAATCTGGGGGTGTTTGAGTTGCCGCAAAGCGTCGGCTTCTCTGCGAAAGAGTTCAAGCTCTTTCCAGACGTGTACCTGCTTTAAACTCAAGACCTTGAGAATGACTTCCTGAGGGGGCTGAAGCCTTTGGGCCAGATAGACCTGGCTGCGTGTTCCTCTGTTCAGCAGGGTGCCCACCTGGTATTTTCCAAACAGGAGCTGACCTGGCTGCAAGCTGGCTGGCTTTTCTGTTTTTTCAGCCCTTGGCTGGGGCCGGGGCATCTGCACAGCTGGCAGGGTTTTGGGGGGCGCAGGGGTGTGTTTGGGGGGGGCCAGACCGGGATACAGGCGGTTCAGGGTATCAAAGGCCGTTTGCGCATCTGGAAAGCGTTCGAGCGGATCGGGGCAGAGCAGATAATCGAGCCATTCCAAAAAGGGAAGTGAGCATTGCGTAAACCCCCGGTATTGCAGTTTTCCCTGTTTGCGGGGCAATTCCAGTGGGTTGCGCCCCGTCAAGAGGTGAACCAGGCTGGTTCCCAGACCGTAGAGATCACTTTGGGGCAGAGCCCGGCCTGTAAATTGTTCAGGGGCGGCATAGCCTGGGGTGCCGATCAGTGTGAATTCTTCTTCGCCCGTGGGTCTGAGTAATTCCTGAACGGCCCCAAAATCGATTAAAAAGATTTTATTTTCTGGATTTTGAATCAGATTTGAAGGTTTCAGATCACGGTGAATTACAGGGGGGTTGAGATTTTGCAGATAGATCAGAATCTCCAGAATTTGCAGGGCGATTTCAACCGCTTCTGTTTCACGGGGCAGCCAATGGCTTTTTAAACGGGTAGCCAGGGTTTGCCCTGCAATCCATTCAGAGACCAGATAAAAACAGACTTCTCCTTCCGTATCCTGACTGAAATAGTCGAGCAGGGCAGGAATTTGGGGATGGTTGAGATGGGCCAGTAAACGGGCTTCGCGTTCGAATAAACTCAGGGTTTTCCAATCACTCAAATGCCCCAGGCGCAGTTCTTTGAGAATGACCGGGCTGCTGCGCTCTGTGCTATAGGCTTGAAAAGTACTCAAATCCTGACTTTCTGTCAGGCCTTTGATTTGGGTATAACGGCGCTGGTTTTCGCCTCTTAATTGTGTTTCCATGGCTTTTCCGACTGCTTGGGCTGCTGTTATGATCATAGCACAGGGGTGTAAACCCTTCTGTGTATGCTTGAAGCGTGTGCCGTGTTACTGTTTTCAGCTGAAAAATCATGCGATAATAGGGCGCATGAGCAGCATTGAAAATAATCACTCCCGTTGGTGGGAAGGTGGCACGCTTCACGATAAAACGATTCACGACTGGCTGAATGCCAGCGAACAGAACCGTTTGGCGACCACTGTGGATATTGTCTTTGCGCTGAAAGAGGATTTGGGCGCGCCGATTGAATTTTCTTCAGGTGAAGATTTAATGGCCTATGTCATGCAGCTCATGGCCTGTATTACAGGGGCCACTCAAGAATACCCCGATACCCATATGCTGAAGATTGCCGATGTGGCTTTGGCCAGTGCCCAGTCTTTGGGTTTTCTGCCCGTTTCAGAAGACAGCCCCCCTGTCCTTCAATAACTTGAGACAATTCATTTGCAGTTTCTATTTCAATCGATTTTGAAACAGGTTTGAAATTGGGCATAGTCGAATCTGGCTTGGGAAAGCCAGTTGCCTGTTTGGGGATCGAGATGGGTGAAGAGCCAGAGTGCCATTGGCATTTTATAGGGGGTATGCACTTGAATTTCACTGAGCTGCCGGCGCCAAAGATCAGCATCTACCAATCGATGGGTTGAGCCTTCCATTTTAAGAATTTGCTCGTGCTCTGGCCAGTCTTTTTCACAGGTATAGGGCTGTTTTCCGAAATATTGGCTGGCCCCAAAAAGCCGACAGGTCAGGGGCCTGTCCTTGTATATTTGACAGTGTCCGTTGGTTTGATTCAGAAAAAAACAGGGCACAGTGTGTTTGTGCTTTTGGATTAAATCCAACTGTAGGCTTGAGAACTCGGCAGTGGCGAGTGATGTCTGGTTTTGATCAAAAAGTTGAAAGAGCGCTTGCAGCAATAAAAACTCAGATTTAGCCCAACGGATCAAGCTGTCTGCGAGATTTTTCTGTTGGTCTTCAGGCCAGGTTTTTATTTCCAGCCACATAACCCACCATTCGCCTGGATAAAGTGATATCAAAAGCGGTGTGTCTTTTTTACAGCAATCAGAACAACCAGAAGTGCAGCTTAGAGGATAGGTCTGATAGGCCAGGTGGGTGAAGTGTTCAAGCTTTTCGTAGAGATGGTAAATTTGGAAGGCAGATTCTGTTGGCGTGGGAATTTGCGTCAGTTTTTCTTTCCAATCCCGAAAGGTGGTCTTCAGAAAAACACCATTCATCATTTCTGCCAATTCTGTGGCGGGTTGTGTTTCCCTCCACTCCAACGCTCTTAGATCGTGAAAACGCTGAAGCGCAAGGGGAAATTCCTGTAAAAGATCTTGAGGGGGTGCAATGCGCAGATCCAGTGCCTTATTTTCTAAACTTTGGGAATAATCAAACGCATTCAATTGAGTCCAGGCACGCTCAGGCTGAGAGTCTACTATCAAAAGACGTTGCGGCTCATTATCCAATAGTTTTGTCAGCTCTTGGGGGTGAGGGAGTCCAAATACAACAGCATTTGCTTGCTGGGATAATTTTTCTTCTGGCTGGTAGGGCCAGATTCGATTGAGAAATTCGAGTCCCTGATCAACGGCCTGGAAGGGACTGTCGATCAGGTTCTCGAGCTGGTTGAAGGTATCAGGGTGAAAAGCTTTGAGCGCCTTTCGATTTTGAATGCGCATCTCCTCTTAAGAGAGTGTATTCAGAACGCCGCTGAACAGAATAGAATGTGCCGTCTGATCATAAATCAGATAGACAAAGGGATGGTCTGCGACAAAGGAAAAGGGCTCCTGGGGCAATTGCACGCTGGTTGCACCGACAGTCACGGTGGTGACAGCGGCGGCCTCGGTGCCTTCTTCATTGACTTCCACGAAACTGTTCTGTTTTACCTGTGAAATAAAGGCCTTTTCACTGCTGATCAAATCAGAAAAATCGGCGCGGGATTCATCAAAGGCCATTTCCATGCCCATATTTTTGAGCACCTGATTCAAGCCCACTTCGTATTCCAGTTTGAAACGGGGCAATACGACCTCGCCATCCTGACTGCGAAAGCGGCTCAACCAATCTTCCAATTGGGAGGCTGTCAGTTTGTTCAGGAATTCAGAGCTCTTGCTTTCGGGATCCGGCAAAAAGACGACCATATTGACGCTTTTGTCCTGGCCATAGGGCAGGGCCACAGCTTGAAACTGCTGGCCACTGTCGCGCAGGTAGCGAAATTTGCCGTAGCGGCGCATCATCGCGGTTTGGCTGGTTTTGCCCGTGGCGTCTTTGAAAGCACGGTCTTGGGTTTGGCTTTTCTCAAAGGGGGTATTCCAACTGCCTTTGAAATAAATTGCATTCATCAGCAGCATCAGGGTTTGGGCGTCGATCTTGTCGATCACCTTGGGGATTTTTCCTTGGGTATTGTCGCTGGCCCAAGCATTGATGGTCTGAACCGAAAGCGGGTCGGCAAAGTCCAGAGCCGTGGTGCGGGCATTGAAAAAATCCTGATTGGTTTTGAGAAAATTGGGGTTAAATTCTGTGCCTTTGCGGGCCCAGATCGCGTTGGCGAGATCGATACGCACGCCACTGCCTTGGTTCATCAGGCGTTTGCGCAGGGTGAGCTGGGCCTGGTTGAGCTTGGCGAGATCCATGCCCTCAATCTGCAAGGTTTTTGCCATTTCCTGGCGGGTAGTGCCTGTTGCACCGTTATAGACCATGCCCAGGGCGATGGCTACACTGAGCGGAGAAATAAAATGGTTTTGATTGGGCTTTTCTGCGACCACCTGGCGAAACAGATCCAAGCCAAAACGGGTTTGGGCTTGGGCCAGACCACTGTCTTGAACCGCTTGAAGTTCAGCGCTGGTAGGGGCTTGCAGGGTTTTGATCGAAGTATTGCTAGATGGTGAGCTGGGGGTGCCAGAATTGGCAGAACCTGTGCAGGCTGCCAGCAAGAGACTGCCGGCCAGTAAAGAGATCAGAAGAGGGCGCATGGCATCATTCCTTTCCGGTACGAATTCTCCCCTATCTTATCACAGGTTGTGGCTGGGCTTTCCAGCAGATTTTTGCCGATGGTGGGGGCTTTGTTGTGTCGGTGGGAGAGGAACCCTGTCTGATTGAAAGAAATGAAAAATTTGCGCGATATGCTATGATCTTTGTGAAATAACCTGCGAGGGAACTCTAATATGGTAAATTCCGTGAATCCTCAACTTCAGACTTTTTCTGCCGGTGAAATTCTCTTTCGAGAGGGAGAAGCCGGTGACCGGGTTTTTTTTATTATGCAGGGCCGTGTCAAAGTACATCAGACCCACAGTGAGGGCCATGAACAGGAATTGGCCCAACTGGCAGATGGCGATATTGTGGGTGAAATGGCGGTTTTGGACGACCGTCCACGTTCAGCCACCGTGACGGCGCTTGAAGAAACCGATGTGATGGTGGTTTTAAAGGAGAATTTCCTGGCGAGCATGGAACAGCAACCCCAGCTGGCGATTCGGTTTCTCAAATTGCTCTCCGATCGCATTCACCGCTTAAACGATAAATTCAGAGATGCGCTTGCCACCCCCAGTTAAACGCCTTCAAGCTGTTTAAAGTAAAATCCCCTTTTGATTGGGCACCAGCGGAGGCGGCAGATCGGTTTCGCCGATGAGTTCCAGCAGATTGCTTTCAATGGTGCGACAGATGGCCTCCAGGGGCAGATCATTGGGGGCGATATCGAAGGGGTTTTCAATCGAATCCCCAATCGCATCCAGCCCCAGAAAGGCGTAAGAAATGACCGCCACGAGCAGGGGGGCTTGCCAATGTTCGCCCAGACCAAAGGGCAGGGCAAAGCAATAGAGAACCACCAATTGGTGCATCAGTCCGATATAGGCGAAGGGAATCGGTGTTTTGAGAATCCGTTCACAGCCCCCTTGCAAAATGCTCAGTTCATGCACGCGTTCTTCGAGCAAAGGCAGGTGCAGGGGGTTCAGCCAGTCCTTTTGGCAGGCCAGGGCCAGACGGTCGCTGATTTCCTGCATCAGATAGACAGGGACGTTGTTGGATTGTCTGACGGCTTCCGCTTGCTGGGGGCTGAGCCAGGGGCTGAGCCCTTCCATGTTCTGCTGGCGCAGATGCAGACGCAGGGCATGGGCATAGGCAATCTGCAGGCGAATGATCTCTTCCTGCAAACTGCGCAGGGCAGGTTTTTCGCTTTCGCTTTTGAAATAGCTCAGGCACTGGCGGGCCAGGCTGCGACTGGTATTGACCAATTGCCCCCAAAGTTTGCGGCCTTCCCAGAAGCGATCATAGCTGGTGCTGTTGCGAAAGCCCAGGAAAATACTCAAGGCAAGCCCCAAAACCGTGAAAGGCAAGGGCGTCAGGCTGATTTGAAACCAACCATAACGGGCATGTAACCAGGTCAGCAGGATGGCGAAGAGGGTGGTTGCCAAGACTCTGCGCCAGATCATCGGCAGAACCGTGCCCCGGATCTGAAACAGAACCCGCAGCCAACTCCATTTTTTAGACGGTACAATCATGGGGCTTTCTCGCAAGGGAGCAAAAATTTTTCTCAGTATAGCATTGCAAAGGTCGGATAGCTGACAAACAAATGCTTGCGATTTCGCTTAAGATAAGTTGAACCTTTTAGAATTTTCATGTGAAATACAGGAGCCTCAGGTCATGGTGGATACCTTTCAGCAATTGCTTGGCAGTCTTGAAAAAAACTATACGATTGAAAAAGAAGTGGGCCGTGGCGGCATGGGTGTGGTCTATAAGGGACTCGACAAGCGTCTTGAGCGCCCGGTAGCCATCAAGGTGCTCAATCTGGGGGGTGGGGGAGAAAGTGCCAGTGCTCAAAAATTACACAGTGAGGCGGTTGAGCGGTTTCGCCGTGAGGCCAAGGTGGTGGCGAGGCTTTCACATCCCAATATTGTCAGTATTTATGATATCGGCGAAGAGAACAACCAGTACTATATGATCATGGAGTTTGCCGAGGGCAAACCGCTCTCCAGTCTGGCTGGTGAAGGCCGTTCGATTCCTGCTCCGGTGGCTGCCAGTGTGGGGGCGCAGGTTTGCAGCGCTTTGGCCTATGCCCATGAAAACCAGATTATTCACCGTGATATCAAACCGGCGAATATGATTCTTTCGCCCAAGGGGGTTGCCAAACTGATGGATTTTGGCATTGCCCAACTGCATACCGAGGGGGCCAAACTGACCCAGGCAGGTTCGGTGATGGGCAGTATTCTCTATACCTCGCCTGAGCAATTGCAGGATGCCTCACGGGTAGATCCCCGTACTGATCTCTATGCCTTGGGGGTGACGCTGTATGAACTTCTGACAGGAAAAACCCCTTACCAGTCGGAAAGCATCAGCCAGTTGATTCTTGAGATCTTGACCTCCTCTCAAGCCCCGCCTTCGATTCGAGCCTTGAACCCCCAGGTGCCTGAAATTTTGGAGCTGATTGTGCAGCGGGCGCTGAAAAAATCTCCCGATGAGCGCTATGCCAGTGCCAGAGAAATGGGCAAAGACCTTTCGCGTTTATTGGATACGGGAGAGTTTAATGCTTCGGCCCATTTCAGTCTGAGTTTCAATCAGGGGGAAGGGGAAAGCCCCACCCGCAGCAGTGGCCCCCGCCTCAAAGATTCAACCTTGATGCGCAAAACCACCATCGACAGAGAACTGATTTCAGCCTTGAAGCAGCGGCGTGAATGGGTGCCTTCGCTGATCAAAGACTGGAAGCGTGAAAACTTATCCCATCTCAGCCTGGAACAGGTGCTGCGAAGATTGATGGAGCCCGCTTTGGTCGGCCCTGCTTTGAGTGGCGTTTTGCTTCTGAATTCGCAGATTCATCTCTTTTTGACCCAGGGCCAGTTTGTCGGGGCCCTGGATCTCGAAAACGGCAGATTGAACCAGGCAGTTTTTGCCCAATTGCCTGCCCAACCCGCTCAAATAGAATTGTGTCTGCCCCCCGAAAATCTTCAGGCTGTGCCCGCTTTACTGGGGCAGATTCTGGCTGAAGCTGGTCAGCCCCTGCAAAAAAATCTGGATTCCTCTTTGATGGATTTGGTGCCTTTGATCGAAAATCTTTCCAGCCCAGAGGAGCCCTTTACGGGCTATGTGGTTTGCCAGGCCCGCCAGAACCTCTATTATTATGGCTATGAAGCCGGTCAACAACTGTTCGCTGTGCCCTCGCACAGCGAAGCGCTGGTTACAGATACCTGGCAGGATCTCAAAGCCCTGGCAGATGAAGAGGGGGTGTTGCTGGATATTTACAAACCCCAACTGCAACTCTTTGGGCCCAGCCTGGAAGCTGTTCTGCAAAAGAGCAAATTGAATTTGGTCTATGCCGACCCTGCCAAAACAAGCTTGCAGACGCTTGTCGATCAAGGCACAGAAGAAATTCCCATTCACCTGATTCAAGAAGCCAAACAGAATAGCCGCTTTGAGTTGGAACAAGCGGCTTTGCCCCGTTTTGAAATTCTGGGGCAGCGCCTTGATCCCCGTGAATTGGTTGAAGCCTCTCTGCATCGGCAATTGGCAGATTGGATGATTCGCGAGTATTTCTACCTGCTCAATTCCAGCGGGAATATCAACAGCCTGAAGTATATTTACAGCTGGATTCCCGCGATTGAAAGCCTGGCCTGTGAAGAGGATCTCTTGGGAGAGGATGGCAAAACGCATCGCTTTCAACTGGTGGCCCATGGGCAGGTCAAAGGTGAAAATTACAAAAAAATATTGAGCCTGATCGGCTTTGGCTCGGGAACGGAATCGGAGCTGAATGCCTTTATCGACAAGGTGATCAGTGTTAAAAAGCAGCTGATTAAAACGGGAGATATTGGCGGGGCACTCTATGTCTCCGCGCAGCCCTATGCCACAGAAGCCCTCAAGCTTTTTTATGCCCGCACGGTGGAACCCCGCAAAGGGTTTGGCTTGGGCTCACTGGACAAACTGACCAAATACAAAGGGTTTGTGCGGATTGGCATGAACCGGGGCTTTCATCTCAATCTGATTGAAACCGATCCTGAGCGCAAGGGCTTTGAAGTAATTGCGCCTTTGCTGAAATAGAAAGGAAAACACAGTGGAAACCTATTTACTCAATGCCCAAAAGCCTGCCAGTGATCAAAGCCCTGAGCAGGTCGCTCAGCACTTAAAACAGGCCATCAATGCCCTCAAAGGAGAGTTTTTTGACCTTGAGACTGGGGGCGTGAACTATGCTGCCATGAAAGGCTCAGAAGGCTATGCCCGCTACCAGCAATCGGCAGCGCTGCTTCAACATTTTGATCTGAGACTGCTTACCACCCAGGCGGCCCGTCTGGCTTTTTGGATCAACCTCTACAATGCGCTGACAGTGCATGGCATTATTGCCCTGGATATTAAAAATTCAGTCCGTGAAGTGCCCCATTTTTTTGAAGGGGTGGCGTATCAAATTGGTGCAGAAAGCTACAGTTTGGATCAGATTGAACATGGCATTCTGCGTGGCAATCTCAAAAAACATCTCTTTGCTCGGAAACCCTTTGGCGCGGGAGATCCCCGTCTGGCACATGTTCTGGCGCAACTGGAACCCCGGATTCATTTTACCCTGGTCTGTGGTTCAAAATCCTGCCCTCCGATTGGCACCTACCAGGAAGAAAAAATCGAGGAGCAGCTCAAACTGGCAGCCAGCAGTTTTGTGAACAGTGAGAATGTCGTGTTGGATCGACCTCGAAATCGCCTCAAGCTCTCGAAAATTTTGGATTGGTATGGCAAAGATTTTGGCTCAAAGGCTGACCTGATCCACTTTTTGGCAGAATACCGTCAGAGTCCTGAAGAAAAGGCTTTCCTGCTGGAACAGGGAGCCCGGCTTGCGGTATCATATCAGGAGTATGATTGGAGTCTCAATCACTAGGGGGCTCCGCAGGAGAATTCACTGTGCGCAATGCCTGGTATATTGTTGCTGAATCCCATGAGCTGAAAGCAGGCAAACCCTTGGCCCGCCGTTTACATGGCGAAGGCGTGGTTTTGTTTCGTTCCCCTGAGGGCAAAGCCACAGCTTTGCCTGACCGCTGCCCCCACCGCAATGTTCAGCTTTCTCGCGGCAAATTGCGCAAAGGCTGTCTGCAATGCCCCTATCATGGCTGGGAGTTTGATGCCCGTGGGCGCTGTGTGTATATCCCCTCTTTGAATCAAGAAGATAAAATTCCCCCAGGGGCCCATCTCTCGCCGCTGCCGCTGCGTGAGCAGCAGGGCTATCTGTGGCTCTGGCTGGGCGATCGCGCTCCCCGCGAGGCAGAAACGCCCTTTGTTTTTCCCCATTTTGAAGAAGCGGGTTGGGGCTGGGGCCGACTACAAGCCGATGTGCCCAATTCGGTTGCCAATGTGGTCGAGAACTTTATCGACTGTGCCCATACCGGCTATATTCATGGCGGTCTCTTTCGCACGCCTGCCAGCCATGAAGCGCGTACCCGTGTGCAGGCCCAAACCACAGGTGTTGTGATTGATATTGACGAAGAAGAAGACAAAAGCAGTGTTTTGGGCCGCTTATTGGTCAAGGACAAAATCGTACACCAGGACAGCTTTATTCTGCCTTCGATTGTTCAGGTGGCCTATGGCTTGGGGGCCGGGCGCCAAATGACGGGCTGGCAGGTTTGTGTGCCTCTGGATACGCTTGAAACCCGTGTATTTGTGCACGTAACCTGGAAAATGGGATTTTTGAACCCTTGGGTGGGGCTTTTTTACCCTTGGGTGGGCAAGCTGATCCTGAAACAGGATCTCTGGATTTTGGCGAACCAGGGCGAGGTGATTCGCCGCCATGGCGAACAATTTACTTCGGTACCTGCGGATACTGCCAATCTTTGGATTCGCGCCTGTCGCAGCCGGGCTGAAAAAGAGGAACCCCCCCCCAGTGAGCGTGAAAAAGAAGTGCGTTTTCGGCTTTAGAAAAATGCGATTAGATACAGAGGGTGAGATTTTTCCGCTTTGATGGCCCACTTGGATTGGAGAGCTGATGACGCTTCATTTACGTACCATTCCCCATCTTTTTGATCCCGAAAAGATTCAGAAGGTTCAGAAAGCTGCTGCCAAAACAGTAGAGAAGTTGATCTTGATTTTAGACGAAACAGATCCTGAAGCTTCGTTGGCGCAGGGGCTGGATTTGGCCTGTGCTGCTTTTCAGGCGGGCCTTGTGTTGGAATGGTTGTTTTTAGTACCCGCTGAGCCTGAGCGTTTGAATCAGCTTCAGCGGCATTTTCTTGAACAAGGCAGAGCAGGCCTTCCTGCGGTGAGCTTCCAAACCTATGAGCTGACCCATTTGCCGCTTCTGCTGCTGCAAGCCAGAGCTTGTCTTTCCCTGAGCCAAGCGCCTGAGACCTGTCTGCGTCAGGCTGTTCAGGCGCTGGCGATGGAGATTCCGTTTGCGTCTCAGCGCTTTGAAACCTCAGAAAGCTTGTGGGCTGAGTTGCCGGTTCAGTTGTGGGAAG
The DNA here is from genome assembly GCA_002783405.1 of bacterium (Candidatus Blackallbacteria) CG13_big_fil_rev_8_21_14_2_50_49_14. Classification (NCBI taxonomy): domain Bacteria; phylum Candidatus Blackallbacteria; species bacterium (Candidatus Blackallbacteria) CG13_big_fil_rev_8_21_14_2_50_49_14. The sequence goes on from PFGG01000074.1 coordinate 12,105, forward strand.
GTGATCCGCTTGAAGTTTTAAAAAAGCAACTCCATGCTCCTCCGCTGGGTCTGCGTACTGCCTTGCTCAAGGCTTTGGGGCTTGAGCAGGTCAAGCAGAAAGAGGAGCTACTCAAGACAGAGATGGTGATTCTACTCTTCTGGGGGCGCAGTGGCAGTGTCTTTCTTCAGAGTTTGCTCGATGGGCACCCTGAAATTCTGACCACACCGGCGACGGTACTGATGACCTTTTATGAGGTCTGGCCGCGCATGCTCCAGGCCTTGGTGCAGAAGTCGCAATCATTTACGCTGCCCGATTTGCTGGATAGCTTTGCGGAATTTTTTCCCTCTCTTTTTTATGCAGATCCAGACACCACGGGCTGTCATTTGAATCAGTTGGGGCCCGATCAGCAAACCGTTTTGGCGGTTAGTAGCTCAGATTTTAAACAGGCCTTTCAGTTGTTGGTGCATAGCTTTTTTGCCGATGCCTTTGAGCTGAGCACGCAACAGTTTCTGCTGCTGCTGCATTATGCCTATGAAATGGCGCAGGGGCGGGATATTTCTGAGAAACACCTGATTGCTTACCAGCTACACAGGCCCTTTATGAATATCTGTACTGAAACTATTTTCAAAGATTTTCCTGAAACCCGCGTTTTGGGCATGGTGCGTGAACCGATGCGGGGCTTGTTTTCGCATTTGCGCATGTTCGTGGAAGATCAGCGCGAGGGGCGCTATGGCAAGCTCGTGCCTGACTATACCTATGAAGATGCGGTTTTTGAGGGCATGTTTTTGAACTATTATTCGCACCAGCTGATGGGTTGGAAAGTCTTGCGCAAACGCTACCAGCCTGCGATTTATGAACAGCAACTCGAAGCCTTGCATGTGCAGCCAGAGGCAGAAATGCGCCGTTTGGCAGCTTGGTTGGGCGTGGCCTGGCATGAAAGTTTGCTTGAGAGTACTTTTAATGGCCTGCAATATTGGGGCGATAAACGCGCCCATCAGAAAATTCAAGGGTTTTCAGCGGCGCACCCCCTGTCTGAAACCTGGCAGGACTATTTCAGTACGGTGGACAAGGAAATTCTCTACGCTCTTTTGGCGAAAGAACTGAAACGACAGGGATATGAGGCCCCCTTTTCTTTTGTCAGCATGATGCTGCCTCTTTTGATTTTCTGGCCCACCCGCTTAGAACAACAAGCCCTGAATCTTGCGATTCAGCGCCGTGATTCAGCAGCCTGTGAACTCTGGTTTTTGCGTTTGCTTGAGCGCTGGCGGGTTTGCTTTGGGGTGTTTTTTGAACGCGAAACCTAAAGCCCGTCCCTTGAAATTTGGCCGCTGAGCAGGATTTTCAAAACGGAGAAGACCTTTCATTTTTTGAAAACAAAAAGAGGGCAGCATACGCTGCCCCCGGACCAAATTCCCGGAGTATTTAGGAGACCATTGGCAAATCTACGGGAGAACCGCTTAAAACGGGCAAAGGCTGGCGTCGCGCGATCGCCAGAATAATATTGTCAGAAAGATAGTGCGCATGGGATTGGGCTACTTCAGACCAATCTTCAAGATCGCCATTTACGAAAGCAACATCGATCCGGGTTTGTCCTTCGCACTCCATGGTCCACAAGAGGGATCCAAAACGATCGTTGCGATCACAAAAACGAAGGGTTCCACAGAAACTATAATCAGGATTGCTGCGTTCGATCTCAATGCCCAGAATATGCATTATTTTTCCCCGTTATCTGTAATTGTCAGTATTTATAATTTTACTCTATCCTAGACTATAATGCTTCAGCAGCTTTTGTACTGTGACTGCACTCACGCCCGAGCCACGGTATAATAGCCTGACAGGAGCGGAGCATGACGCAGCATAATGGGATGATTGCCAATCGTTATCAGGATTTGGGGCTTTTAGGGGAAGGTGGAATGGGCCTGGTTTACCGGGTGCGCGATTCACTTTCTCAACGTGAATCTGCCCTGAAAATTTTGTCGCGCAAAATTGCCTCAGAAGACGCTTTTTTACAGTTCAAACAAGAATTCTGGTATATGAGCCGTCTGAATCATCCGCATATTATTCATGTCTATGAATATGGCATGCTTGAAGATCAGTCCCCCTATTTCACAATGGAACTGGTACCTGGGCAAGAGCTTTCTGAACTGAGTAGAATCGACGCGATTTTGGCCTACAAGGTTTTGATTCAGGCCGCAAAAGCATTGGGCTTTATCCATTCCCGACTTTTGGTTCACAGCGATATCAAACCTGAAAATCTGCGCATCAAGCCCGATGGCACGCTGAAATTGATGGATTTTGGCCTGATGCAGCCTTTGGGGAACCGCAGCAACGGCCAGTTGACAGGCACTGTCGCCTATATGCCCCCCGAAGTGCCCCAATGCGGGGTGATCAACGAAAGTTCAGATATCTATTCGCTGGGCGTAGTGGCCTATGAGCTTTTGGCGGGCGTGCAACCCTTTATTGGCACCACCATTCTGGAAGTGCTCAAGGCGCATATTCATTCCGAACCTGCCCCGCTGAAAACCTTCCGTCCTGATTTGCCCGACGAACTCTTGCGGATCGTGACGCGTATGATGGCGCGTGAGCAGGAAGACCGCTATCGCAATACCGCTGAATTATTGGCGGATCTGGCAGCGGCCAGTGGCCTGCCAGAGGCCCGTGAAAGTGAAGAAGAGCGTAGCTCGTATCTCAGCAGCCATGTACTGGTTGGTCGCGATCAGGAATTGGCAAGCTTGAAGCAGGCCCAGGAAAAAGTCAATCAGGGGCTGAGTCAGGCGGTTTTTGTTTCGGCCCCTGCTGGGGTGGGTAAATCACGCTTAATTGAAGAGTTTAAGATTCATTCTCAATTGGCGGAGATTCCCTTTGTACAGGGCATTTGTAATGAACAGGGCATGAGCGCCTATGAGCCTGTGGTGCATGCCCTCGAACAGATTTTACCCCATACCCCGCCTGTCAGTTTGGCGCGCTATGGCCCGATTCTTGCTCATTTGCTGCCCCGCCTGGTAGAGCAGGGCATGCCGCCCATGCCCGATTTTGATCCCCGCAACCAAAAAATCACGCTGTTTGAAACGGTGGTGGCCTGGTTGTCTGAGGTGGCTGCCCAGAAAAAATTAAAGTCACTTGTGCTGTTTATCGATGATTTGCACTGGTCAGATTTGGCTTCGATTGATCTGCTCAACTTTTTAATCCGTGAATTGGGCGAAAGCCGGGTTATGGTTTTGGGGTCTTTCCGAGATGATGAGCTGCCCCCCAACAGCCCACTCTGGCAGACGATTGAGGAACAGGCTGCTCAGCAATTGGTGCTTTCGAGCTTTACGCCCACCCATGTGGCCGAGCTGATTGAAAAAATGCTGCGCGATGTCAAATACCAGCCCGATTTTATTCCCTATTTCTATGGCGCGACCTCGGGCAATGCCTTTTTTATTCGGGAAATGCTGCGCTATTTGCTCGAAGAAAATCTGATCTTCCGTGAAAAAGCCGCTTGGGTGATTCCTGACAGCTATACCGAATGGCGCTTGCCCGCTTCGATTGGCGATACGATTCAGCACCGTTTGAAACGTTTGAGCCCTGATGCCGTTACGCTGATTGAAATGATCGCTGTGGTGGGCAAACGCATTGAATTGAATCTGTTGGAGCATTTGAGTGGCGTGACCACCGAGGAGCTTTTCCCGCTGCTTGAGGAATTGATTGAACGTCAATTTTTGCTGCGTGAAGGCGATTTGTTTTTCTTTCCCCATGACCGGGTGCGTGAAACCCTTTACAACAGTTTGGACGACAGCCGCCGCCGTCCTGTACACCAACAGGTTGGGCAATGGCTTGAAACCCGTGGCGAAGCGGTTTCTGTTCTGGCCTACCATTTCAAAAATGGCACCGATAAGGTCAAGGCTTCGCGCTATCTGATTGAAGCGGGTGAGGCCGCACCCGTGCGCATGGAAGCAACTTTGCTGATGCACGAAGGGATTCAGATCCTTGAAAAGCTGATAGGTTTACCCGACCAGCGTGAACGTCTTGAAACCCATCGCCGCAGATTGGCCTGGATCAGCTATATGATTCAGCCTTTTATCTGCGCTGAAACCTGTGAGAAATTGATTGCCAGTCTTGAGGCCAAAGGGGAGTCGCTTGAAAACCAGATTGAGTTTGAAAGCATCCTGATCTCCAGCTATACCATGATTGGTCAAAACGAAAAGGCGCTCGAAAAGGCCCAGATGCTTCAGGCCCAGCTTAAGCCAGGCACTGTGCCCTATGGTTTGATTCTGTTTGGGCGTCTGAATGCGCTCTTGACCCGGGGTGAGTTCCGTCAGTTGGTGCGCGAAATGGAAGAAGCAGCCACGATTCTCAAGCAAAATTTTGACAGTCTTCACCGCTCGTTGATTTGGGCCTATGCCTTCTGTTGTTTTATTCGCGAAGACGCGATCGCCTGGCTGGGTGAGCCGGTGGGCAAAGACCACTACGCGGCCATTCCGCTTGAAATTGGCCAGAACTATGATTTTCTTGATTTGGTTTTTTGGTCCTATTATCCTGAGGTTGTACGCAACAGTCTGACCGGGCGCTACCCTGCGATTCGCACCTTGAGTGACGAGATTTTTGCCCTGATTAAGAAAATGGGGCGTCCGATTCAGCACGAGAACCGGTTTCAGATTTGCCTGGCCTTTGCCGCGATTGAATATGGCGATTTGGCGGAAGGCGAACGCTATGCCCAAAAGGTAGTCACCCTGGGGGAAAAAATGAAAAACCCCCATCAACAGGCCAGTGGCAAAATTCTTCAGGGCATGATCGCCGAGCACCGTCACCATCTTGAAGATGCTGAAGCTTTTTTTGCTGAAGCCGTGGCGCTCAGCCGCAGCAGTAAAACTGATCAACTGCTGCCAGGGCTTTACCGTCTGGTGGATATTTATTTGCAGAAAAAAGAGTGGACCCAGGCTGAAGCATTGCTCGATGAGGCCCATGAACTGGCCTGTGGGGATCGGCTTGAAAATCCCTACCATCAAATGCATACCTGGCGTCTTAAAGCCCGACTGGAAATGATCAAAAATCCAGGCTCTTTGCGAATTCCTGAATGGTTTGGCCAAAGCATTGCCTTGGCCGAAGCCACGGATAACTCCCTTCAGAATGCAATCAGCCAGGCAGCCCTGGGCAATTGGTATCTGGATTCTGCTGATTTTGAAAAGGCCGAAGAACATCTGGAAGCTGCAGCCAAAGCCTGGCGCAGTTTGCATTTGCCCCAGCGTCAGGTGGAAGAACGTTTGCGTTGGGTCAAACAGCAGCGTCGCGATCAGAAACCCGCTGGATTTGTGCCTTCTGAACCGATGCGCTCTGTTTTGCAGCCTGAAACCGCACAGGAATTGGGCTACCGTATGGTGGAGCTTTTAAAAACCCTGCAATTGCCAGCTTTTAGCCTGGGCGGTGGCTCTGAAAGCGTTTCGAGTCTTTCGCAACGACTCGAAAAAATGGAACGTGTCAATCAGTTCAGCCAAATCATTATGAGCAGTTTGAGCCTGAAAAATGTGCTCAATGATATTCTGGCCTATGTGGTGGATATTTCCCAGGCCGATCGTGGCCTCTTGATGCTCAAGGATGACAATGGCAATGTGGTGCCGCAGGTCGTGCGTAACCGCGATGAGTTATATGATGAGGGAGAGTCTGAAAAGCCTTCAGACAAAAACCGGCTCTTGGGTTTCAGCCGCTCCTTTACAAAAAAAGTGATTGAGACTGGGGAATCACTTTGGATTCAGGATGCCCAATCGGATTCTGAGTTTTCTCAGCAGGCCAGTATTATGGCTTTGGATTTGCGCACGATTATCTGTGTGCCCCTGAAACGCGAAGAAGAAGTGATTGGCTTGCTTTATCTCGATCGGCAGGCGATTAACCAGACTTTCAGCCAGCAGGATTTAGAATTGGTAGAGTCGATGGCGACCTTTGCCACGATCTCGCTGATCAATGCCCATTTACACAATCAATTGCAGGAACGCACCGAGCGGCTCTCGATGCTGAATGAATTGAGCCGGGCGCTGGCGACGACGATTGATTTTCAGGAATTGCTGGTAATGGTGCTGGAGTTTTGTCTCAAGATTTCCAAAGCCGAAATAGGCTATATGTTTATTAGCAAAGATTTTGATAAGGAACCTGACAGTTTTGCCGAGCTGGAGTGCCAAGCCAGCCGCGATGGCAGTGGCAAGCCGCTGGATGCCGTCAAAGTCAGTCAGAGCATTATTCAGAAGGTCTTGAGTGAGAAGCAGGGCATTGATATCGTGGATATGCAGGAAGACTCGCTGATGGCCTCTCAAAAGAGCATTATGGCCCTCGATCTCAAGAGCGTGATTTGTGTACCTGTCTTTGGCAAGGACGAAACCCTGCGGGGCGTAGTTTATGTCAGCAGTCAGGCGGTGAATCATACTTTCAGCCCCCGTGACCGTGAGCTGATTGAGTCGATTGTGCTGCAGGTGGGGCTGGATATTGAAAACCGCAACCTGATGGAAATTCGCAAAAAACAGGAATTGCTCGATCAGGAGCTTTCTTTTGCCCGCAATATTCAAAGCTCCATGCTGCCTGATTATATTCCCGATATTCCCAGCTTGGATATTATTGGCTATTCCCAGTCGGCCGCAGCCGTGGGCGGAGATTATTACGACTATTTCAAGATCAGTGATTTTGAATTTGGTCTGGCGATTGGCGATGTGAATGGCCATGGGGTTTCTGCCGGGCTTTTGATGTCGATGGCCAAAAGTTGTCTGTTTGTGCAAGGCAAAATTGATCCAGGGGTTTTGGCCATGATGGAAGCTTTGAACGGCATGATTTTTGGCGGTACCAAAGAACGTCTGTTCATGACCTTTATCTATTCGATTTTTCATTTGCAGAACCAAACAGTGACACTTTCCAGCGCAGGGCACCATTTGCCCTATCTCTATCGCGCCGCAACAGGAGAAATGGAGCCGATTCAGGTCAAGCCGACCTATCCCTTGGGGGTGCGTGATAAAGTGCGTTTTAACGAGGTGACGGTTCAGCTCGCTCCCCATGATATTTTGGTTTACTATACCGATGGCATTATTGAGGCCCATACCCCTGAGGGCGAAGAGTTTGGTTTTGAGCGGCTTGAACAGATAATTATCGAACACCGCCAACAAGGGGCTGCAGAGATCAAAGAGGCCCTTTTAAAGGCTTACCATGATTGGGTAGCTGGCCAGGAGCCCGAGGACGATATGACCCTCGTGGTGGTCAAATCACGCCCTGTCGAACCTGATGTTTTCGAAGAACCGGTCAAAAAACAAAAATTGAAAACCGGGTTTTTAACCCTGATCAACCGTTAAGCTTTAACCCTGATCTCAAACCTGTTCATTGCTCTGTTTTGTGGATTTCAATGCAAAGATTTTTACCTGCTTTGAAAAATTTTTTTCATTTTTCAATTTTTTCAAAGAAGCTCAATTTCGAGATGATTTAATTAAATTATCAAGAACGAAATCTAAGAGGAGTTTCTTATGAGAAATAAAAACAAATATTTATCGCTGATTATGCCTGTATCTTTTTCATTAATCGTAACTTTGAGTGGATGTGGACAAATTCAATCTGCAAATCAAAGTTTGGGGCAAAGCTATACCAATATACTCAATGCGACAGGAACTCCGCTTGCGGCAGGCAATCTGCAAATCAACTGGAAAAACAGCAGCGCAGGTTTTTCTATCAAAGCCGTGGCCTCAGATATTCACACCCTGCGCCTGAGCCTCAGTGGCACGCCGATTGATAAAATTAACAATGGACAGGCCATGGTTCTGAATATTCCCTTTGGCCAGGGAGGACATCTTTTGCGGGATATTCCCCAGGGGGTGCTGCAAGTTTTAGCTGAAGCCCTGGATGCCAAGGGTGAAATTTTGGGCACAGCCTTGGCCAATAATGTGCAAATTACGGCTGGGACGGCTGCTCAGGTCAGTTTGGCGATTCAGTTGGGAGATTCAACCGTGACTCAGCAGGTAACCAATACAGGTGATTTGGGGGTTTCAGTCGCGATTCAGGATGGCGCAACGGTGATTCAAACTGAAGAGATCACGCCTGAAGGTGGCTATGTTCAACTCGGGGGTACACAGCCTCCGCCCCCTCCTCCTGGTGATGGAACGCAACCTCCGCCCCCTCCTCCTGGTGATGGCACGCAGCCCCCGCCCGCAGGTTCCTACGAAACGTGTGCAAAGCCCCCGCTGCCTCCTCCCGATATAATGAACCGGATCGAAGCTGAAAATCCAGCTTTGGCACAGGAACTGCGTGATTTGCAGAACGAGAGTTTTCTGACGATTCACAACCGCATGGTTGAGCTCTCTCAAGCGTATCCTCAATATTTCATGCCACCCCCTCCCCTGCCTGCGGATGGTTCCTGCCCGCCACCCCCTCCTGGTAGTGGCACACAGCCTCCACCTCCTCCTGCTCCTTAGTTGAATGCTTGAGTGATTTTTCCCTGGACCAGCTTTTGCTGGTCTTTTTTTTTAGATAGAAATGGTTGGGGGCATACTGCGAAACGTTTCGGACGCTAGATGGGGGTCTATAACGCCCGTCAAACAGACTAGACAAAGCGAGTAATGTTTTTCTCAGCACCAAACTGGGGCCGATGTATGCCAAAAATAAAAGCGTTGAGCGCTCTAAAGAATAGTTCCCATACAATACTTTAAAGGTCTAAACAAAGTGTGGGCAGCATCATTCACTTGAATTCAAAATAAAGAGAAAAAAAAGTGAACCCTGAAATCAGGATTCACCCTTGAATTGAATAGTGAGCGGAAGCAGAACTGAATCATTAATGGATTCAATTTACCTGTTAAACAATTGTTTACAGGATTTTATGGGAATGTGGCTCGAAAAACACACCAGAATCATTTGATTAAGGCATTTTTCTTATGCGGTGTTTCTAACCATCACTCTTATACATTAGTATACGGATTGTATCTGATTCTGTCAAGAGAATTTTGAGAAGGTCTATATAATCGTGGAAATATTTGACTTTCCTGTATTCTTATGCTTATTATGGTATACATAGATGTATGTGCATCTGCCACAGAATTCAGATCTGTAGGTACACAGTCAGAAAAACAGGACAGGAGGGTATACGTGATCGTATACACAAACTCACCATGAGTAATACCCAGATGAATGACCGCGAATTAGAAGCGTTTCGTGAGATTCGCAATTCCTTGATTAAGCGGGGACGCCCGCCCTCAGTGCGAGAATTGATGATTGATTTAGGCTATCGCTCACCGCGTTCTGCCGCTGTTTTGATCGATCGCTTGATTGAAAAGGGCTTGCTGCGCCGCAAGGCCGATGGTGGGCTGCAGCTTTTAGCTGAGCCTGAGTTGAATCAGGACCACGCCCAAACGGTCAATGTGCCTTTGGTGGGTACCGTGGCCTGTGGTTCACCGATTTTGGCGGATGAAAATATTGAAGCCGTGATTCCGGTTTCCACGAAAATGGCCAAGCCTCCGCACCAGTATTTTCTGCTCAAGGTCAATGGCGATTCGATGAATGAATGTCAGATCTATGACCATGATTTGGTTTTGATTCGTCAGCAGACCACTGCCGACAATGGCGACTTGGTGGTGGCCTTGATTGATACCGAAGCCACAGTCAAAGAGTTCCATCGCAGCCGCAATACCATTATTCTCAAGCCACGTTCTTCCAACCGTGGTCACCAACCCATTGTGCTTACTGAAGATTTTCAAATTCAGGGGATCGTGGTTGCGACTTTGCCAAAAGAAGTATTGAACTGATCTCCGTTTTTTAGCCCTCTTTCACCCAAGCGTAACAGGTTTTGCCTGTCGCGCTTGGGTCCTGTTTTTTTCGTAGGAAGATCTTGAAGAGGGTTTGCGTTTTTCAGAGGCTGTGGTTCAGGTTCGCCCCTGCGGTATAGTAGTAAACAGTCTGACCGTGAAGGGATCGATTCAAGATGTCATTACCCAAACGTGTGTTTGTTTCCGGAGGCAGTAAAGGCATTGGTTTGGCCATTGCCCAACGTTTTCTGGCTGAAGGCTTTCAAGTTGCTGTGTCTGCCAGCAGTTCTTCCAGTTTGGAGGCTTTGAAGGCTCAATCGCCCGAAATGAAAACCTATCTTTGTGATATGTCCTCAAAAGAAGCTGTGCTGGATTTGGCAGAGCGTCTCAATCAAGAGTGGGGGCCTCTGGATGTTTTGGTCAATAATGTGGGGCGGTTTATGCCCGGTCAAATGCATAGCGAAGAAGATCAGATCTTTGAATACCAAATGCAGTTGAACCTCAACAGTATTTATTACCTGACCAAGCGCGTACTTCCCCCTATGATTGCCCAGCGCAGCGGAACGATTTTTAATATCTGCAGTACGGCCAGTATTACCGCTTATCCCAATGGAGGCTCCTATTGCATCTCAAAATTCGCCTTATTGGGTTTTTCAAAGATTTTGCGCGAAGAAATGAAAGCGCATCAAATTCGCGTGATCTCAGTTTTGCCAGGAGCGACCTTAACCGCTTCTTGGGAGGGCGTGGATTTACCTCCCGAACGCTTTATTCCCGCTGAGGATATTGCCACCGTGGTTTGGGAAACCTATGGTCTCAGCCCCCGCACCGTGGTTGAAGAAATTCTGGTGCGTCCGCTTGAAGGAGATTTGGGTTAATGCGCACAGTGACCCTTGAATTGTTCAAAGAAAACATGAAGTTTTCGGCGGGTCATTTTACGATTTTTTCGGCCCAGGAACGTGAAAATTTGCACGGCCACAATTTCACGGTGCATGTCACGATTGAGGCCTGTATTCTCGAAAATGGCATGTGTTTTGATTATGCTCTGTACAAGCGAAGGATTGAAGGGCTTTGCCGGGAGTGGAACGAGGTCGTTCTTCTGCCGAGCCAATCGCCCTATCTCAGAATAGAAGAAACAGACGACTTGATTTTCGCGCATTTTGATACGGAGCGGATTCCCTTTCTGCGCAGAGATGTTTTGCTCCTGCCGATTGAAAACGCGACAGTTGAAGAGTTTTCGCGCCTCTTTCTTGAGAAATTGATTGCCAATCCCCAGGAATTAAGCGATTGGGGGCTTGAGGCGATTAGCGTAAAAATTTTTTCGGGGCCCGGTCAGTGTGCTGCCAGTTCCTGGAAAAAACCGGAGGCCCATGCAGAGCCTTGACGCTTTTCAGGATTGGTTAAAAACCTACCGTCAAGTTCCTCTTTTGCTGGAACAGGAACGCTGGAAAGACGCCTTGGAAACCATCGCGCAACTTCAAACTCTCTTGCCAGTGCAGCCCTCTCTTGCTGAGACTTTGCCTTGGCAGGATTTAAATTTGGCTCTGCATCAGATACTTTCGGCCCAGGCGGAAATTTTCTGGGAGATTCACCCGGAAATTCAGCTGGCTGCCTGGCAGGCCCAAGCCTATTTTCATTTAAAACAAGCCCATCAAGCCATTCAGGTTTTGCAGAAACTGATTGCGAACCATTCTGTTTCTGCGGCTGTTTACCACCAACTCAGCCGCTATCTTTGGGCCGAAGGCCGGGTCGAGGAAGGGCTTTTGCCCTTGTATCAGGCGCTGGAAAAAGAGCCCGCCTATCTGCCTGCGTATATTGACCTCGTCTTTCTAGCCAATGGGCAAAAAGCCTTTGAGCGGGTGTATCAGCTGGCCCGAATGGGATTTAGAGAAGGTTTTAGTTTGCGTCTGCTTGAAGAAGTGGCTTTGGCTGCTGCCCAACGAGAAGCCTTTGATTTGCGCTTTTTATTATTGGAACTCTGTGTGCAGAATATCCAGCCAGAGAGTCGGGATGTTTTGGTCGATCTTGCCAAAAGCCTTTACCTGCAGGGGGATTATAAAAACTGCGAGTATCTGAGTTACCATCTGATGCAGGTTTTTTCTGAAGATGCTGAAATTTTTGATTTGCATCTTTTGGCGGTCATGCAGCTTGAACACTGGGTGCCCGCGATTCGGCTCTTAAAGCGAAGTTTGGCGGCGCAGGCCGAAAATCCTGGCCATTGGTTCCGTTTGGGTATTGCTTACAGCCGTTGGCAAATGCCCCTGCTTGCGCGTTATGCCTTGGGGCAGGCCTTGGCTTTAAACCCTGAAACAGAGCTGCAATTGGAATGTCAGGCTTTGCTTGAACAATTGCCCCAGAGCCGAAGTTTAGAGGCCTCTGTTGCTGAGCTTTTGCGGGAGAGTCTTTTGACGCCTGGTTTCTCAGAAAAAATTCGCAATCAATGCCCAGAAACACTGGCTGAGTTGGGGATTGCCTGGAATGATGAGCTGGGTGAAGCCTTGCAGGAGATCCTGATTTGATCGTGTATAATGAAGCATTATCTGGAGACAGAGGCAGGGATCATGATAAAGAAACTTCTGTTTATGGGATTGAGTGGTTTATTGCTGATAGGGTGTTCTGGTGACCCTGTTGTCAAAGATTTGAGCCAATATGTTCAACAGGATCTGTTTAATCTCGAAACCAATCGCCGTGCAGCTCAAAGCCAGTATCTGTCCGTCAAGGGCGATACCGAAAAAAAACAGGTTTCGATTATCAAAAGCAAAGTGACCCTGCAATTGGAAAAATACCTCAAGGGTTTGAAAGATACCAAACCCAAAACAACGCAGGTTCAAGAACTGAACAAAGAAGGCATTCAGCGGGTTGAAAAAGCCCTGGACCTGGTCAATGCCTACCGTAAAACGCTGATGAAACGGGATTCTCATCAGGTGCCGATCGCGCGTTCAGAGCTGGATACGGCTTTTCGTGAGATTGAAGAATGGAAAAACGAGGTCTATTTGCTGGCCCGTGAAAAGAATATTTCCATTCCCAGCGAACGCGTCAAATAAGGGCTGAATAAATAAACTTTTTCTGAGGGGTTTTGCATGTCTTCCGAAGCGGATGACGTTCCTCCTGGTTTTATCATTGAAGACGAGGAGATAATCGCGGATTTTATCGTTGAGGCAGGAGAGTTTCTGCAGCAATTGGATCAGGATCTGATTGCGCTGGAACAGGCGCCTGATGATTTGGAATTGCTGAACCGAATTTTTCGCGCGGCACACACGATCAAAGGCAATGCCTCTTTTTTAGGCTTCGCAAAATTGACGCGTTTTACCCACCAAACTGAAAATGTCTTGGATAAGTTGCGCAGTGGTGAAATGACCATGAATCCAGAGATCATGGATTTGATCTTGGAATCTGTCGATATTATGAAAGCCTTGATGGACAATCTGCGCGATGAATCCGTTGTGGATATTGAGACCACGCTGCAAAAATTGGAAAAATGCCTCAAAGGGGAGCTTTCTGCGCCTGCTCCTGCACCTGAGGCTCCCCCGCCTCCCCCGGCTGGCAACGATGATATGGATGAAATCATCGAAGACTTTATTGTGGAGTCAGGCGAGCTGATCGAAGCTTTGGATCAGGATTTATTGAATCTCGAACAAACCCCAGACAATCTGGATTTACTCAATCAGATTTTTAGGCCTGTTCACACGATTAAGGGCAATGCTTCGTTTTTGGGCTTTGATAAACTCATGCGTTTTACTCACCAGCTTGAAAACCTTCTGGACAAGCTGCGCAGTGGCGATAAGCGGGCGACCCCTGAAGTGATTGATGTGATTCTTGAATCCGTTGATTTGATGAAAAACCTGATGAAGCATTTGCAGAACGAAGCCCTTGTGGATATTGAACCGATGGTGGCACGGCTTCAACTGCATTTGACGGGGGAATCGGTTGCCCCCGCTGCTCCTGTCACGCCCGTGCTTGAAACCAAGCCCGAACCCGTCGCGGCCCCTGCGCCGCCCCCTGTTCCGGCCAAGGCTGAGACTCCGGCCCCAGCTGCCCCCAAACCCAAAGCGCCCGCTCCGGCGGCCCCTCCTGCCAAGAAAAAAGATCCCGAAGAGTCGACGATTCGTGTCGATGTTGAACGCCTGGATGCCTTGATGAACCTGGCCGGTGAGCTGGTGATTGCCAAAAATCGTCTGCAACAGTTTTCCAGTTTGTTTGAAGAGCGCTTTTCAGAAAACGAATTGACTGAATCTCTGATGCTGACCACCAGTTTGATCAGTTTTATTACCGGTCAGTTTCAGGAAGCGGTCATGAAGACCCGCATGTTGCCGATTCGCAAGGTATTCAGCCGCGTGCCCCGTATGGTGCGAGACTTGGCCCGTGATACCAAAAAACAGGTCAATCTGGTGATGGAGGGTGAAGATACGGAATTGGATAAATCCGTAATCGAACATATTGGCGATCCGCTGGTGCATATTATTCGCAATGCAGTGGATCATGGCCTGGAAACCCCTGATGAGCGCCGCAAAGCGGGAAAAGATCCTGAAGGAAGAGTCTTTTTGTCTGCCTATTCTGAAGGCAACTATATCGTGATTGAGATCAAAGATGACGGCAAGGGCATGGACCCGCATAAAATCTTTAAGAAAGCTGTTGAAAAGGGCCTTGCCAACTCAGAGGACAGTCTGCGCCTGAGCGAATCGGAAATGCTTGATTTTATTTTTGCCCCCGGTTTTAGTACCGCTGAAACCATTTCAAATATTTCAGGCCGTGGCGTGGGCATGAATGTGGTCAAAGAAAATATTATGAAGCTCGATGGCTTGATTGAAATCGACAGCCGGGTGGGCGAGGGCAGCACCTTTCGGATTCAATTGCCTCTGACGATGGCGATTGTGCCGGCCCTGCTGGTCAAGGTTCAACATTTTACCTATGCCATTCCCCTCAATAATGTGGTGGAAACCCTGGTGGTTCAACCCTCTGAGATTTTCAATATTGATCAGAAACAGGTCATTCACCTGCGCGATCGCTTTGTTTCCCTGGTGCCCCTCAATCAAATTCTGGGCTATCCCGATCTGCCCAATACCGGGCAAAAACGATATGTGATTATTGTGGGCGTGGGCGAACAACGCATGGGCCTGCTGGTGGATCAACTTTTGGGACAAGAAGAAGTCGTGATCAAATCTTTGGGCGAGTTTTTCGACGAGGTGGATTTGATTGCGGGGGCGACGATTATGGGCGATGGCAGTGTGGTGCTGATTCTGGATATTGGCCATATTCTGCTGCGGCTTTCCCGCAAGACGCTTTACGTCAATTAGCCCATGGGTCATCCTGCTGCATTGGTCACTGGGGCTGCCCGCCGTCTGGGCAAAGCCATTGCTTTGCACTTGGCTTCTCAAGGGTATGATGTGATTCTGCACTGTCACCATTCCCGTGCTGAAGCCGAAGCGCTTTTACCTGTGATTGAAAGCTTTGCCCGTCGGGGGTGGGTGCTTCAGGCCGATCTCAGCGATACTCAGCAAGCGCTGTCGATGTTTGCAAAAGCGCAGGCTGAATTTCCAGACTTAAATCTGCTCGTGAACAGTGCTTCTGTTTATTATCCCCTGGATTTTTTAGCGACCCGCCCTGAACAATTTGAACAATTCTATGCCCTGCATGTTAAAACACCTTTTTTTCTGACCCAGGCTTTTGCCCAAACCTGTGGCACGGGGTTGGTGGTGAATATGACCGATGCCCAGGCGCCCCGCCCGGATTATTTCGCCTACAGCCTTTCCAAACAAAATCTTTCAGATTTTACCCAATTGGCAGCCCGTGCTTTGGGGCCCGCTATACGTGTCAACGCGATTGCACCGGGTTATATCCTGCCCCCTGTGGAAGGAAATCCCGACAATGCGGCGAGCCTGCGCTCTCAAATTCCGCTGGAGCGAACCGGCTCTGTTTCAGAGATTACCCAAGCCTTACAAGTTTTGATCGATCATCCTTATCTGACAGGCCAAACCCTCTATGTCGATGGTGGTTTGCACCTCGTGTGACACGCTTCTAAACATGATCTCGCCTTTCAAAAGTCTATCTAAAAACTTCTAAAAAAATAAAATGAATCATCGTTTACAAGCTAAAAATTAATAATAAATGAATATTTATTTATATTATTTATACAAAATCTCAGATTTGCAAAACACAAATTGCTTGGTTATCTTTATGTAACTTCAACGCTTTTTTGTTGAGGCATGTTTTACAATAGAGGGGTCAGCCCAGGAGGTTTCATGGCTAAACTTCAGACTCGCCAGATACTTGATGATTTTGTCAGTGCCTCTGAGCAAGCGGGGGCTTTGCCCGTTTCGCTGAACAGTTTTGCGCAGGCGCAAGGCTATGCCCCTGAAGCTTTGAAAGCTAAGTTTGCTTCTGTGCTTGAAATTGAAGCTGCGATTTATCACTTCTTTTTTGAAGAAACACTGCGCCTCTTGGCTGAGGATGCGGCCTATGCCGAGTATGGCACGCAAGAGCGTGTGCTGGCGTTTTACTATACTCTGTTTGAACTTCTGAGTGCCAACCGTGATTATGTTTTGCTTAGTCTGCAAAAGGGATGGAGCCCACTTCAGAATATTCCGAAACTGAAGCCTTTCCGGCAGGCTTTTCTCAGCCATTTTGCTGAGCTTTTGAGTGACCTTTTGTTCTTGCCTGAGCCCTTCAAAAACATGCAGGCACAGGTGCTGAGCGAATCCGCCTGGCTTCAGTTTCTGAGTATCTTGGGTTTTTGGCTCTATGATCGCTCTTCAGAAAAAGAGCGAACCGATGTTTTAATCGAGAAAACTGTAGCTGCAGATTTTGAGGTTCTGAACCATTTAAATTGGCGTCATACCCCAGATTTACTCCGTTTCTGGCTTGAAGAACTGACCCCTGAAAGGCGCAAGCAATGAAGTCGATTGACAAAATTCCGACCGGAAAAATTCAGCGAGCCTCGAAATTGGTGGGCACGGGCGTGAAAGTGGGGGGGAATTATCTCAAGCATTATGGCGAAAAACTACTCAATCCCGATCTCGATCGCAGCAGTCTGGATCAGGCCAATGCCGAAGAAATCTTCAAGAGCCTTAAAAGCTTGAAAGGCAGCGCGCTCAAAGCGGCTCAACTTTTGAGCATGGAAAAAAATCTGCTGCCCCAGGCCTATATCGACACTTTTTCCTTGGCCCAGTTTCAGGTTCCCCCGCTTT
This sequence comes from bacterium (Candidatus Blackallbacteria) CG13_big_fil_rev_8_21_14_2_50_49_14, assembly GCA_002783405.1. Taxonomy (NCBI): domain Bacteria; phylum Candidatus Blackallbacteria; species bacterium (Candidatus Blackallbacteria) CG13_big_fil_rev_8_21_14_2_50_49_14. The sequence continues at coordinate 29,005 of PFGG01000074.1, forward strand.
CGGCTCCCCTGGTGCGCAAAACTTTCCGTCAATATCTGGGGTGCCCCCCAGAAGAAATCTTTGCCCATTTTGAGGCCGAGTCAGTGGCTGCTGCCAGTATTGGTCAGGTGCACAAGGCCCGCAGCAAAGAAGGGCGGGATTTGGCTGTTAAATTACAGTACCCCGGTGTGGCTGAGAGTATCTCATCTGATCTGGCGATCGTGAAACCCATTGCGCTGCGAATGTTTAATCTCAACGCTGAAGATGTCGAGCATTATTTTCAAGAGGTACGCTCCAAACTTTTAGAAGAAACAGATTATACGCTCGAGTTGCGCCAGAGCCAACAAATGGCAAAGGATTGCGCTCACCTTCCGGGTTTGCGCTTTCCCGCCTATTATCCCGAATATTCCAGCCCTCGGATTCTGACCATGGACTGGATCGAAGGAGAACCTCTTTCGCGTTTTGCCGAACGAAGCCCCGCCTTAGCAGAACGCACCCAGGTGGCGCAGACGCTTTGGGATTGGTATCTCTATCAGGTGCATCAGCTGCGCTATATGCATGCTGATCCGCACCCAGGCAATTTTTTGGTGGCGCAGGGAGATTTGGTTGCGATTGATTTTGGCTGTATCAAACAGATTCCTGAAGCTTTTTATCTTCCCTATTTTGAATTGTCTTCCCCCGAATCCCTGGCTGATCCCGCACGTATGCAAGCCTGCCTTGAGCGTTTGGAGCTTTTGCGACCCACTGACAGCCAGGATGACAGAAATTATTTGACAGCTGCTTTCAGAGAGTTGGCCGAATTGATTGCCCGCCCCTTTCATCAGGAACGGTTTGATTTCAGCAATGCTGAATTTTTTGCCACGATCAATGCCTTGGGGGAACGTTTTGCAAGGGATTCTCGCCTGCGCAAACTTACAGGGGGAAGGGGCTCTCAGCACTTTTTATACGCCAACCGTACTTTTTTTGGGCTGTTTATGCTTCAACATGCTCTGGGGGTTGAAATAGAGACCCAACAATATCGCCGTTGGCTGAAGGCTTAAGTCATTCGAGCCTGCGCGTGAAATTTAAAATCGCACGGATAAACTCCTGCGGTCGGGTCAAATGGCTCATATGCTCGGTTTGCATGGCGAGGTATTGAAACGGCACCTTCAGGGCTTGGCGGGTACGTTGCACATCCTCTGCGTTCATGGCACCGACCAAGCCCCATTGGGGGTGTTCAAACCAATGGGCGTGCAGCAGCAGAACGGGGCATTGGATTTGGGCAAGGGTTTGCGCATGGTCAAAATTGCGACAGGCCTGGCCCTCTAAAAAAGCCGCGCTGAAGGCCGGATCATATTCAGACAGCCCTTTGACAAAGACCTGAAGGGTGGCGGGAAAAAACGCGGGAAGTTCGATCGCTTGGTGAGGGTGACGGGCCTGTAAGAACTGAAGCATTTTCACCAACATGAAACTGAGGGCCGGTGGCAATTTGAGAGGGGTTATGCGGCCTTGAACCGGAACTTCCAGCCCTGCAAAAAAACCGGCAAGGTCGCGGTTTTGTGTGTCTTTCAGGTAGTGATGGCAGCGTTCAAAGATTGAATAGACGAAACAACTGTCGCGTAAGCGGGGCCATTCAGCACTGAACAACGGGGGGTCTTCAGGAATCACTCCCAAAACCCAGTCGGGTTCATGGGCCGCGAGCCAAAGTGCGATCAATCCGCCCGAAGAGTTGCCTGTCAGAAAAGCTGGGCGGCCCACCCGCTCACGCAGAAATGCAGCCATATCCTGGCCAATACTGTTGAAATCATAGCGTTCGGGATTCCAAGAAGTTTGTCCATGCCCATGCACATCGAGGGCAAAGACTTGAAAATGCTTTGCCAATCCGGGTAAAACCCGCTGATAGGATTCCCAAGAGACACTTTGCCCTGGAAAAAGCAAAAGGGGAGGGTGTGAGGATTCAGAAAAGACATAATGCAGACGTACGGGGCCGGTCTGAAAGAAGGCTTCCTTCAGACCGGCCTTGCGTAAACTTGCTTTCATTTCAAGCCGTGGCTATTCGCCTTTGTTTTTGTTGTAAGCGTAATAGCCTACACCACCAGCTACGGCCAGAGCGCCGAGTGTGACGCCAGGATGTTTGACGGCGAATTCAAAGACGGGTTTGATGGCTTTATCGCTTACAAATTCAGCGGTTTTTACCACGCCAGTTTTGGTGCCATTCAGAACTTTCATGCCTGCGTTTTCAAGCACGGGGATTCCCAGCACATTGCCGGTGACAGCCACAGCGCCAGCCCCTGTCAGTACGGTAGCGGTGGCTGCGCCAGCGGTGATCAGGCCTCTGCCCAGGCCGGGCTTTTCAAGCATTTGATCGGCCTGTTCGAGGGTCAGTTCACCCAATTTATAGGCGGTGGCACCCAAGCCCACTGCTGCAACAGGTTTCCAGCCTTTGTCGAAGGCTTTATCCAGCATGGGCACGCCCAGTTTATCGGCGATCAGTTGGGTGCCTCCCATGGCGGTAAGAGCAGCAGCCGTGCCGGTTGCCACGTGGGTGATTTCAAATCCATTGGCTTTGATATCTTCTGCGGTATATTTGCCCAAGGCGGCAGAGGTGGCGATCAGAGCGGTTCCACCCAGAATGGGAAGATTTTCAGGGAAGGCTTTGATTAGTTTTTCATTTTGAGTGGCCAAGCCAATCAGTGAAGCGCCCCCGGTTGCACCCGCTACGCCAGCGGTGACTTCGGCAACACCTACCGCGTCATTGATAATTCCTTTTTGGGTGGTCAAACGGCGTACACCGTCAGCACCTGCGGCCAAGCCACTGGCTGCCACTGCGCCCCCTGAGACGATAATGCCGCCTTTGGAGGTAAACAGGGCTTTGGCGGTACCGGTCAGGGCTTCTTTCATGACGGGAATATTGTATTGGCGGCCAATCAGTTCTGCGCCTCCCAGGGTGCCCACGACACCCCCAGCAATTTCAGCGCCGCCCTGAAGCTTTTTACCTTCGCTCAGGTCTTTTGCGCCTTTGACAAGGGCTGCTGCACCGCCCGTAACGGCTGCTGCGCCGGTGACGGCTTTTACATTTTTACCGACCCATTCAGCAGGGGTGGAAAGGGCCTCTTTCATGACAGGAATATTGTAGCGACGGCCGACCAATTCGGCGCTTCCCAAAACGGCCAGAGAGCCACCGGTCAATTCAATGCCGCCCATGACAGAATTGCCATCTTTGAGATTTTCAACGCCATCTTTCAGCAGCAGAGCGCCCCCGGTGGCAATCGCAGCACCGGCAATGGCTTCTTTGTGGGCATAGGCTTTTTCAAGTGGAGTAGAAAGGGCCTGTTTCATGACGGGAATATTGTACTGACGGCCTACGAGTTCGGCTCCACCCAAACCTGTGACCAGAGCGCCAGCAGCTTCGGCTGCTGCTTTGCCATGGGAACCTTCTTGAAAGCTGGCGACAGCATCTTCGCCGAGCAGGGCGGCTGTGCCCAGGCTGGCAGCGCCGCCGACCAAGAGGCCGTTTTTAACAAAGGTGAATTCGAGGGCTTTTTCTACCGCAGGAAATTTATCTGCGAGTTTGACGGCTCCTGAGATCGTGGCGGCTCCACCTACCAGGGTGCCAGCACCCACAAGGGCCATATTGTCGCCAATAAAGGTGCCTTCTTTGGTGTTTTCATGAACGGTATCTACAATTTTGTCGAGATGGGTCTGTTTGGGAGCACTGACTTGGGGCTGTACGGGAAGATTGGGTTGACCTTGAATCGCTGGCATTTTTCTCTACGTCCTTACACTTGGGATTTGATACTTTAACTATCCCCTCAAGCAGCATGAAGATTGCCTGTTTTATCCATGATTTAACTGTACTTTATGGTTATCTATGTTTTCTCTTAACTTGTTAACCCTTCAGAAGTGAAGATGGGTTCAGTGAGGTCTGACTAAAGTGCTGGTTTTGCTTGTTTTCAAAGGTTTTCTCTTGGAAGTCTGCTAAAATGAAAGGCGAAGAAACGGAGTTTGAAAATGCCAAAATTTTCGTTTAAAAAAGGGAAGCGCATTTTAGGGTTGGGAGCCTTGTTTTTGGCTTTGACGTCCTGTTGGGCGCGTCAGGGGCTGCCCGTTGAAAAAATTTCAGAGCCCGCTTTGCTTGAACAGGCCAAGGTGCTTCCTGTTTCTGGTTTCTTTGCCCTGCGCATGGAAAATCGGCCCCGCAAGGCCTTGGTCGGTCAGTGGTTGATTCTGCATGAAGATGCCCAGTTCGTTTATTTGGGCTATCCCCGTTTTGACGGTATTTTAAGTGATTCTCGTTCTGTTTCTGAGTTTTATAAAACGCAAAAGTCTGAGCTTCTGTCTGAATTCCCAGGCTATCGCAGCATTGGGGGCAATGATGTGCGGCTTGCTGCCCAGTCGGCACTTCAGCAAAAGACCCAGACATCTGTGGCCCTGCCCTGGGAGAAATGGCAGGCCAAGCTGAATCAGCGGGTGATTCAGGTCAGTGCAGAAGTGGCCTTGGCAGAGCAGGTTCAGAAATACACTGTGGAATTGGATGCTTCAGACTTGAAGCTGATCAGCGTTCGCTCAATTGCGGATTGAGCACCACAACCCGGCGTTTCTCAAAGCGAATCAAGCCTTTGTTTTCAAGCTTTTTTAATAACTCAGTGACGGTAGGGCGGGCGATATTGGTTAACTCGCCCAACTCCTGATGGGTCAGCGTGAGATTGATTAGCATTCCGTCTTTGACTGGTTTGGGGTATTCCTGACTGAGTCTCTGCAAAAGCTCCAATAAACGCTGTTCTGCGCTTTTAAATACCAGGGCATCCATTTGATTGGTGATCTGGCGCAAGCGCAGGCCCATCCATTTGGTCACCCTTAAATTCAGATCTGGATGCATGGCCAGAAAATTTTCAAAATCTTCTTTGCGTACCAGGCAAAGCAAACTGTCTTCCATTGCTTCAGCAATACTGTCCTGTTCGCCAGCTTCTTCGATCAGGGCCAATTCTCCAAAGATATCGCCAGGTTCGAGGATTGAAAGAATAATCTGTTTGCCTTCTTCTGACAAGCGAGAGATGCGAATCCTCCCTTTTTTGAGCAGGTAAATGGATGTCGCCGGGTCGCCGGGCAGATAAACAGGTTCATTCTTGGGGGTTGTACACATTTGGGTCATCTCTTCCATCTGCTTCATTTCGTCTTGTTCCATGGCAGAGAAGAGATTGATTTGTGAGAGATACCAAAGCTTGCTAATGGTGTCAGAGGTTCCCATATGGATGCATTACATTCTTTTTCTGTATAAATTTTCAACTACCCGCGTTCAGTTTAACAGTAAAAGGTATTATTTTAACAGTAAAAGGTATTATTAAACCTTTGAATATCAGCTAGCTGACATTATTTTTTGATGACGGCCTTTAAAATAGTATTTATTTCGTACTAAAGGATGAATTTCTTATGCTAGAGGCGGTTGCTATTTGTGATGCGCTCTGTTTGAGCAAGACAGCTTTGAATCGGCAGCTTGAATCGCTTCAGAGCACCTGCCCTGATTTTCGTTTTCGTTGGGCTTCAGGAGCTGAATCACGTCTTTTGATGAAAAAACGTCATGTAAAAATCTTACCTTGCCTTGTGATTGGTGAAATTGTACTCTATGGGGTGCCCGCCCAAGAAGAAATTCTGCAGACCTGGCAATTACAATGATGAGATCTCTGTGGCTTGTTGTTTTTCTGTTGTTGAGTGCTTGTCAGTATTCCACTGTTATTGAGCCTCAGCCTCACTTGCCTGCTGAGGCCACCAATAACGCTGCACCTTCTCAAAAACTTGATTCATTTGCTTTGTTGGAGCGTCATCATCTGGTACAGGTTTTGCAAGATATTCCAGCACGGATACTCCACTTAAAACAAGCAGATGGGGGTATTCTTTTCTGGATTATTTCAGAACAAGGTCATTTAGAAGTTTTTCAGCTTAAAAATGGGAATATTGTTTTAGGTTCTGTTCCTGAAAATCTGCCAGTTTTGCCGCCTGAGAGCAGTGCCTGGCCCCTTTTGATGCGCTCTGTGGATTTTCAAGTTCAAAAAGGCTTTCTCTATTTACCTTGGGAATCAGGGGGGATCGCTCTGGAGCCCCATACCGGTTATTTACAGCGATTTCCTCAGCGCCAGAGCTATTTTTTGAGCAAGGAGAGTTTGCCGGATGCCGAGCTGACTCTTTTCGAAGAAAATCTATTGCTCTTAGAAGCTCCAACAGAACGCTATGGGCATGGTATTTTGGGGGATCGCCTGGAAGCCTCAGGATTGGGGATGTATTCTCTTGAAAATGGAAAGAAGCAGGCCGAGATTGTTTTGCCCGAAACAGAGGTTTTTGAAACGCTACGCCCCCTAAGAGCAGAGTTGGTTTCTGAATCTGATAGGGCTGAAATAATAATGACAGTCAGCGATAAGAACAAGGGCTCCTTCCTGCGTATCTACAGTGCAAATGGAGCTGAATTGGCTGTCGGTGCAGAAATCGGAAGCGCTTTTCGTTGGCTTCATCTTTTGGGGGTCGCTCATTTTGCGCCTGATTTAGCTGCTGAAATAGCAGTGATCAAAACTCCGCATATTGGCGGTGTTTTAGAGCTGTATAAGTTAAGTCAGGGAAAGTTGGTAAAAACAGTTTCTTTAAAGGGCTATTCAACGCATCGTATTGGGTCGCGAAATCTCGATATGTTTGTAATGTTTGATCTCAATGGAGATCACTTCCCTGAGCTGATTCTGCCGCACCAGGAGATGCGCAGTTTGGGTGTTCTCCAGCGCAATTCTCAAGGTTTTAAAGAGCAACTTCAACTTAACTTGGGCAGTCCTTTAAGTACCAATCTGGCAGGATTTTCTGAGTCAGATCAATGGCTTTTGGCAGCCGGAACGCAAAAAAAAGAACTTCATCTTTGGTTCAGATAATTTGTCAACCAGCTGACAGAATTTTGCGAAAAAGTCTTTTATGCTCAAACGAAGATTTACCATCAAACGAAGGACTTATTTTGTGTTGAAAACCAGTGTGATTGCTCCATTTTTATTCTTTTCCCTTGTTTCGGCGGTCTTTGCAACCAGTTTGCCCAGTCGTCAAGTTTTACAGCAGGGGTCTCATTGTGTTGCTTGGCGAACCACGAAAACTTTGGCTTTGGTTTCTCAGCATGAGGTGGTCGGCGTCTCATGTCAGGTCTCTGTAACCGCCAAATCCGCAGCAGGAGAGAAATACTCGGCCACGGTCTCAATTCCCATCAACTCATTTAACAGTCAGGAGGCCGATCGTGACAAAGAAGTCCTGAAAATTTTAAAGGCCTCCGTCCAGCCCAATCTGCTCTTTACGACCCAAGCTTTTTCCAAAGCTCAGTGGGAAGCTCTCTTGGCAAAGGGTCAAGGCACTGTAAAAGGCCGACTGGCTGTGGGAGGACGCTCGTTTCCTCTCGCTGCGATTGTAAAAATCCGTAAAAATGGCGGTTCCATTGAGGTCTACGGCACGATTCGTACTCGTTTTACCGCGTTTGGAATTCAGCCGCCCGAAGTGGGCCCCGGCGGGGCAATTGCCAAGGTTCCAGATTATTTGGAGTTACATTTTAATTTAACTTCAGACAAAGTTCAGAATTATGGCATTGTCAAATAAACTTATTCCATTTAAATCACAAGGAGAATTTCATGAAACTATTTTCGACCCTGTTGGCAGCCAGTGTTTTGCTCTATACTGTTGTGGCCTGTACAGCCCCCAGCACACCTTCAGTGCCCAACACTCCCAGCAAGAATGCCCCAGCAACACAACCTGTGGAGCCAAGTGATGCCGACCTCAAGGCTCTGGCCAAGAGTTATGCCTCTTTTGCCGCGCTCAATACAGATTTGAAAGTGAGTCCAACGCACCAGGGGATGCTGGTCAGAACTCATCTGGATGCGGCAGCAACCCAGGCTTATAACAGCAAATCGTACCCTTTTCCCGATGGGGCAACGGCTGTGAAAGAGGCCCATAAGTCAGCAGAATCACCGACAGAAGCGCTTTTCGTCATGAAAAAAATCAAAGGCTATGATACGGCCAACGGGGATTGGTATTACGCGATGACAGCCCCTGATGGAACTGCCATGCAAAAGGGCAAGGTTCAGATGTGTATTTCATGCCATTCTCAAGCCAAAGCCAAGGATTATATCTACGGATTTAATCAATAAACAGACCCTGAAACATAGCTGGGGAGGTCGTTGAGGGCCTCCTTTTTTTAGAGTTTTAAGAGGATAAACGTCGAGCAACTCTTTCAAATCTGGTGAAAGTGGCAAAGGGGAGGATCGTGACCGTATTTTCTCAGACAAAGCCCTTGCTTGCTTCGGAGCTAGAGGCACATTTAAGGCGTCTTCGGCCTGGATTTGAGCCTGTATCTGCGCCTGTGGCCTTAAAGGGCGGGTACCTGAACTATGTCTGGCGATTGCAAGGGGAATCGGAAAGCTGGATAGCCAAACAGGCGCTGCCTTTTTTTGCAGCATTTCCTGAACAGGCTTTGTCTCCTACCCGTTTGTGGTTTGAAGTTCGGGCCCTTGAGGTCTTGGGGCCCATGGGGGCATTGGTTGAATTGCGCACAGAAACTGTTCGGGCTCCACAATTATTGGCTTTTGAACCTGAATATTCTCTGCTTTGGATGGAAGATATTGGCTCTGGCCCGGATTTATATCATTGGTTGATGCAGATTCCCTGTCTGGAAAGGATTGCACATCGGGCACAAGAATTGGCTCTATTTTTGGCGGATCTTCATGCTTACAGTTCTTCCCATAGACGCTTGGCCGAGGATTTTTACAATTTTGAGGTTCAAGCAACCCGTCTGAGAGTTCAGTATGATTTGGCCGCCTGGCTGCCACAAAACCTGTATGAAGATCGCGTTTATACAGAATTGCGGCAAGCTGTTTATGCTTTGGGAGAGCAGTTATTAAAACCTGGAAAATGCCTGATCATGGGTGATCTCTGGCCCGCTTCAATCTGTATGACTGAACAGGGGATTCGTCTGCTTGATTGGGAATTTGTGCATTGGGGCCAACCGGCTCAAGATCTGGGGCATTTTATGGCCCATTGCTGGCTGATTTCTGAGGCGCATGCGGGTACGGCGATTCAGGTTTGTATCGATCATTTCTGGCAGGTATTTTCTATGCATTACTGGAAGCGCATTGAAACAACCTGTCCTCAGCTTTGGCAGGAAAATGACTATGAAGCCAAGCGTATTCATGCCGGGGCTGAAATTTTAATTCGTACTGTGGGCATCTTTCAAAAATGCGGCTATTTTGCAGGCATTCCAGCACAGGATCCTCAGGTTTTGAAGGCTTTGGCTTTGGCTCAAACGCTGATTCTGGACTTTCAATCATGAGATTTTTTCTCTTTGTTATTTTGAAGGCAGTCTGATTGAATTCGTAGGAGTTGGTTTTATTCTGGACAGGTTTTTAGGTTCTAATTTTTTGTACTGAGGTTGAAAAATGAAAAAAATATTATTGGCCCGCCCTCACCCCTTTCTTGTTCAAGAAATGAGTCAATTTCTTTTAGAAGAAGGATACTTTATTGAGCCCTTGAGGTCTTTTAGCGAATTATCTATTCAGGTCGAGAATAGTTCTGCAGTGATTATCTCTACTGCAGTCTCTGCGACTATTCAAGAAAGTGCCAGGGAGGTTTTTGCGGGCTTATATAAATACGCAATTCCTACAATCTTCGCTGGTTTATTGGGTGTGGCTCAAGCTCGTTCATTGATTCAAGAAGCTGTCCAGGATTTTTATTCAGAACCCCTGATTGTGAGTGCAGAGAGTCAAGAGCGGGAACTCATTGATGCTCGTCGGCCTTTTTTATTTATCTGTCGGGATGATTTAAAACATCTGGATTCACGGGCAAAAATAGCAAGATTATTATTGCGATTTATGGGGTAATTGTGAGCTTCAGATGGTTGATGGTGACTATTCATACCAAAATTCTTATCAATTCTCTTAAAATTGCCTTGGTGGTGGGTTTTGTCTTGAATCTGATCAATCAAGGGCCAGCCATATTTGCCGGTCAGACCGTTTCTTGGTGGCATATTTTATTGAATTTTTGTGTGCCTTTTTGTGTGGCAACTTACAGTGCAGCTAAAAATCAAATGGATTCGGAACAATCTTCACTCAAGTCACGTGATTGAACGACAGGAGCTTAAATCTGAGCCGATTGCGCTTGGCTTTGCTGCCTTACGCTTTTTTTTCATGATAGGAGTTAAAAACAGTCTGCAGATACTGAATAATCTCTTTGGATTCTAGCATCGGCTGGCCATCAACCAGCAGGCAGGGGACTTGGGTTTTTCCGGTGAGTTCAATCAGTTTTTGTCGATACTGGGGATTCTCACGGGTATCTCGGTAGACCACGGGCCATTGATGTTCTTCAATCACGGCCATGACACGGCGGCAAAAAGGGCAGGCATCAAACTTGTACAAAACCAGTTCATCAGGTTTGAGATTCAGTACTTGCTCGGTTTTGGCGGGCTGTTTAAAAAAGGCCTGAGAGAAAAATTTTTTGGCAAACATGTTATTACTCCAAGAGAAGTGTTAATTTGAGTATAGGTGTAGCCCTGATTGCTATTCTGTCATTCAGTTGACATTTGTTTCTTCGCGGTCTCGCAGTTGCACCACAAAAATACAGGCTAGAAAAAACTTTGATGCTTGATCCTATTGCCCTCAAACAAAAATTTCAGACACTCAAACAATTTGAAGGTCTCAATCATGCGTTGATTGAGCGTCTTGAGGCTCTTTTGCCTCAGTTGGATGCTTGGGATTTGCACCGTTTAAATCCTCTGGAGCTGGCAAAAAATCACGATTTTGAATTATTGGCACTGCTGGATATTCTGATTTACGCCGTAAAAATTGGGATCTTTGATTTTTTCTGGACTCCGATTTGCCCTGGTTGTGGCGGTATTGAATATACCTCAGACAGCCTCAATGCCTTAAAAAAAGGCAGTATCCAATGCACAACCTGTGTCATGGAAATTGAATTGGATCTGGCCCAGCATATCGAAGTGGCTTTTCACTTGAATTCGGCCATGGGGGATTTCAGCCAAGAGACTTCACCTTTTTCAAGTTTTGAAAATTACCTGCGCTATTATTTTTCGGCCTATTTGCAGCGCTCTGAAGTTCTCCAAGATTATATTCAAAGGCATTTTAAGGGCTTCCGCGTTTTAGAGCCTGATCAGCAATTGGAATTACAATTGGAAACCCAGCCACAAACCCAGTGGCGTTTGATCAATTTGCAGTCACACTCACAGCTTGTCTTGCGAGTAGCTGATGCAGATAGCCCGACCCCTTCTCTCTCAGCGCTTCAGAGTGATTTGGTTGCCAGCGGTTTCTCTCCTTCAGAACAAATTCTTTCTGCCGGGCATACTCATTTTTGGATTAAGAACCATGAATCCGTGGCGCGGGTGCTCACGCTTTGGACTGCAGATTTTGAGAAATTTCATCAGATTTTGAGTGAACATCCCAATGCTTATCGGCCTTTTTTGACCGCGCAAATGCTGCTCAATACCCAGTCATTTCGTGATTTGTTTAAAATTCAGGCTTTGGATCCTGATTTGCATTTGAAAATTGGCAGTCAAACCGTTCTTTTTAGCGACCTCAAAGGCTCTACTGCGATGTACGAACAAAAAGGCGACTATCAGGCTTATCAGTGGGTGCAGCGACATTTTCATGCTCTGACGGAGAGCACGCGTCAGCATGCGGGTTCAGTGGTCAAAACCATGGGAGATGCGATCATGGCCACGTTTTCGCGGCCTCAGGACGGTATTTTAGCTGCCCTTGAGATGTTGGCTCGGATTCAGTCCTTGCAGCACGAAAATTCGCCAGAGGGCATGACCTTGGGTTTAAAACTGGGCTTGCATCAAGGGCCTGTACTGGCTGTCAATGCCAATGACCGTCTGGATTATTTTGGCCAAACGGTCAATCTCGCGGCACGGGTTCAGGGCTTGGCAGAAGCCGGGGAGCTGTGGCTCAGTGAGAGCATGATAGACCTTGCAAAACCTTTGCTGCAACAGGCTCATTTTCAATGGGAACGGCGTGAGGCCAATCTCAAAGGCATTACCGAGAAAACGGTGGTGTATCGCTGCTGGCCGGTCGAACCTTTAACGATTTCCAGACAGGCCAGCGTTCGATTTTGAGATCCGGATAGGGTTTGATTCGCTGTTGTCTTTCCAGGGCTTGTTCTAAATCTTCAATCATGCGGGGCAAAGGCAAGAACCGAACTGCCCAGCCTGGGGATCTGCGCTGTCAGCCTCTTGCTTTTGCAGATTTGGCGGGTCGTCTGGTTGAGCTTGGTGGCGGCGTGTCTGGGGTGGATGTGGTGTCGCTAATACAAGCAGGCATCCAACAGGGCTAAGACTTCGTTTAAAACCGCAAGCGGGGCACGTTTAATTCGTTTCGCCTCACGTATTTTGTAATCAACAGATTTGACTTGTTCGACCATAATATATCCTGTCAGCCCTGTATCGGCAGGAATAGCCACATGAAAGGGAAAATTCCGAAAAGTGTTGGTAATGGGGCAAACCAAGGCCAGGCCTGTGTGCTTGTTAAACAAGGTATTGCTGACGACCAGAGCCGGACGTCGTCCCCTTTGCTCATGGCCCGCTTGAGGATCAAAGGTCAGATAAATAAAATCGCCTTTTTGCGGGATATCAGCCATTACCAGACCTCTTTCCCTGCTGCTTGCCCCCAATTTTCTTCCTGAACCTGGTAATTGGCGGGAATTTCCCGCACCAGTGCCTTTAAACTGTATTTGCCCCGAATCTGCGTTACAGGTTCAATCACAATCCGTCCTTGTTCAACTGAAACTTCGACTTCATCTCCCACATCCAAGTGCAGGCTGGATAAGATTTCTTTGGAAAGACGCAGCCCTTGACTGTTTCCCCATTTCTGCAATTTGGTCAGCATAAAACACCGCTTTCAAAGTATATCCAAAGTATATACTTTACTTGGGATTGGATCAAGCCTTAAATCGGATAGAGCCTTGTAGACCTATTGAGGCAAAAAAAAGCGCTGCCGAAGGGAGAGGCAGCGCCGATCAAGTGAATACAGAGCGAGAACTATTTTTTTAAGGTGTGAATATACGCCACCACATCCTGAAGCTGGGTTGGGTTTAGGGTTCCTTCCCAGGCTGGCATTGGAGATTTTCCTTTTTTAATAAAAGCAATCAACTCAGCGTCATTTTTGGCATATAAAAATTTGCCGATACTGAAATCACGGGGTTTGGGAGTGAGTGCTTTGCCCACGGGCCCATCGGCTTTACCGGTATTGCCATGACAGGTGGCGCAGCGTTGCATGTAGACCTTTTTTCCGGCTTTGGCATTGCCTGCTGCGGCTTCAGCCTGTGGTGCTGAGCCATTGAACAACATCAGGCCTCCCGTCAAAACTGCCATTCCCAAACTGACCTGTAAAGTTTTTTTCCAAAACATTTTCATAGGTTTACTTCCTTTCCTTAATTAAGAGCGACTGTAATACTTTGGGCGGTAACGGGAGCCGTGCCAAACATACCCCCAGCAAACATGGGGTTGGGGGTTCCGTCTTCATCGCTGTCCCGCATCCCGATTATCATTTCCATGCGTTTCTCTTCGGGCATGCGCATCAACTGACTCATTTGAACAGTCATTTTGACCATTTCAAATTCATCTTCAGGCATCATCTCACCGGTTTCGCCCATCTCAGCCAATTGCAGACCTTGACCATCTTCGCGTTTGACACTGTGTTCAAAGAACTTACTCATATATGCCACAAGTTCTTTGCGGGTTGTGCCGTCACTTTGTAAGGCCAGTTCACGCAGCGCACCCAAGGTTGCGGCGATGCTTTGAGCGTTGAGCGTGGTTTCGTCCTTGTCGGAATCCAGAGCTTTAAAGATCTGAGCATCTTCGGCCCAGAAATATTTTTTGAGGGCCTCGTAACCTCTTTGGGCTGCCAATTGGTATACCTTTTTGCCTGTTGCTTGGTGAGCCAAAGTTAGGGCTTTGATGGCAAAGCCTTGGGCCTCCAGCGTAAATGCACCACTTTCAGGTCTTTGTTGTCCCAAATGAAAAGCTGTATAAAAGCGCCCATCGGGGGTTTGCAGTTTGTTTATGAGAAAATCTGCCTGGGCAGTTAAAAACTGGGTGCCCATTTGCTTGAGCATGGGATCGTCATGAAAGGCTTTGATACTGTTTTCCAAGGCTGAAATCAACATGCCAGAACTGGCGGTTGAAACCCGGCTGTCTTGGTGACCGGGGCTGGCCTGATCTACAAAAACCATGTTTTTGCTGTCTTGGTGCATGGCCATCAGATTTTTTAAGAGTACTGCAGAAACCCCTTTTGCAAGCATATGGGGCATGGTCGGGAAGAGGGCTCCCTGAGCTTCTTCGCCAAAGACCGAATCAAAACTGTCTTTGACGAGCGGATCTGAGTAAAAATAAAATTCACTGGCAGCCCAGAGCAATGAGGCCTGATCAAAGAGCCGAGAATGGGCATCTCTGACTTTAAATCCCGTCAACATCGCGGGCATGCCCGGCATACTGCTCTGCAGCTGGGGCTCTACGGCGTGAGGGAAGTAGCGCAGGCCTTTCATGGGATCATAGTTCATTGGGTCAACAGGGGTAAATTTGCGGCCATCAAAGGCCAATTGATCTTTTAAAGACATCAGGGCGTTTAAACTGGCAGCAGTCAAAACCCCCCCCCGAAAACCATCCATTTCTGTTCGTCCGAGTTGATTGCCCCGGTGGGCACTGAAAAAATCTTCCGACCACAGAATCTGTTTCATGACCGTCTGTCCCAGGGCATCCATTTTGATCTGGGTATCAAAACTCTGAGGGTTCCAACGCAGGGTTTCGGCATCAAAGGGGTTGATACTGTGGGTGAACTGAGGTGTGCCGCCTGCAAAAGGTAAATAGGTGGGATACATATTCTTGGGCATGTCTTTGAGACCTGAACGCATCATGAACTGTTTGACCTTCGATACCATAAAGTCTTTGGGGGTGGGAAACAGGGCTTTGTTTTGATTCGATATCATCACACCCACGGGCCCATTGACCAGATGCACCCCCATGCCCGACATCATTGACAGATTGCCCAGATTGTAAAGTGAATACCAGTAGGAATCGGTATCAATTGCTGAACCCAGTGATTTATACGGCAGGCCACAGGAAAAAACTTTGATCTCTTCATTGGCCAGATACATGGCTTGGGCTGTGTCAAAATGTTCGTTTCTTTCGGCATGGGCCGCCTGTGTCAAAACCGGGGTCTGAAGCAGAACAGAAGCTGCCATGATCGAAAATAAACTTTGTTTAATTCCTTTAAATTTCATCTTTATTTCTTCCTTTTTAGCAAAATAATTGATTTATACTGCTATTATCACCTTGCTTAAATTAAAAATCTGTCAAGTAAGTGACAATGGTAAGAAATTGAAGAATTATTTTGTGTAAAAACGAATTTCCCGCGCCCCGGTATTTCCGCCACTGCTGCTCACTGTCTCAATTTTGATACTTGTGATATTGAGACTGGAATTTAAAGCAAACAGATAAGTTTGGCTGGGGTCTGGGCTTAAAAAAGGCCCCAAAACCTGTTCTCCCTCATTTAAAATCAACCGAGTGGCTCAGCCTTTGGGGCTGTTTAAAACGCAGGCTGACAAAGGCTTTGTTACCGTCTCCCTGACTTGACCATTCCGTGGCCATGCTGTCATCAAAGGCCTTGTGGATACCGAAAGTTCCATTAAAATCATCCCCACCAAAAATTGGCTGATGGCTGAGAAACAGGCAATTGGCAGGCCGAGAGCGTCAGGACTCCTGATAAAAGGCCACCCATCAGTAGCGGTTTATACATGTCATGAATCCTTTGGGTTTAAAATACGATGCTGTTTTAGAATGTTGAGAAAAACCTGAGGTTCGGGCCGAACCCGGTAATTATCAGCAATTTCCACAAATTGTACAATTCCAGCGGCATCAAGAATGATCAGGGTTGGCAAGACAGTGTCTTTATCATAACCCAGGGTTTGCATGCCTGTGGGAAGGCCCCAGGCATGAAAAATATCCAGTTTTTGGGCCATCGCCCCCTGGGGGTCTGACAAAAACTGCATGGGCACTGAAAATTTCTCTGCCAAAGCTTGGCTGTGGGCCTGATCTTGCGGGCTGATCAGCACGATTTGAACACCCCATTCGCTCAATTCCCGATATTGTTTAGCTACCTCCCGAATTTGGGCCATACACAGCGGGCACCAATTGCCCCGGTAAAACAAAATCAAAGTGGGTTTTCCCAACCAGTCTGAAGATTTTACAGGCTGTGCCTGCAAATCTGTAAAAACCATCTCAGGCAGGGGTTGACCGATCTTTAAGGGGGTATTTTCAGGCTTTTGCAGCCGAGAATACCAATAGACATACAAAAACCAGCTTCCCCCTACCAGTCCTAATCCGAGCAAAGGTCCGAGCAATTGAATCTCTTCGAACCCCCAAGCCCACGTACCCAAGCCAAGAGCAAGCAGCTCGAAAAGGCTCCAACTGCTTAAATTGGGTTGGGTGCGGGCGCGCTTGAAGACAAACAGTGAGCCAATAAAGAGGAACCCCAGCGTTGTCGCACTGAACAAACTCCACCAGAATACAGAGCGAAACCCTGACTGAAAAAGCTCAGCCGTGCTGTCATACAGAAAAAAAGCCAGTGCCGTCATCCAGACAGGAATAAACAAAGATTTGAGCATATTCATCACTCCAGGGGTTATTTTTCGAATTTCAGGACTTGTAAAATACTGTCTGGTTCCATGCGCTGGGTATAATCCGCTTGAATATGAGCCAGAATGACTTTGCCTGAACGATTCACCACATAAGTGGCGGGAATTGGCAATTCGGCTTGTGTGCTGCCATTGTGTTGGTTTAAATTAAGCTTTAAAAGCCCTCTGTAGACAGCCTGTAAATCTGGATTGACTGCAAAAACAAGCCCCAGAGAACGGGCATAGGCATTTTCTCTGTCGGTGAGCACTTCAAATTCCAAGGCCAGTTTTTCTTTTAAGTCGAGGCTGTGATCGGGTAATTCAGGTGAAATGGCGACCAATTGTGCCCCCAGCGCTTGAAGTTCTGGCAAGATGGCCTGTTGGGCTCGCAATTCCAAATTACAATAGGGGCACCAACTGCCCCTGTAAAAACTGATCACCAGAGGTCCCTGGGCATAGAGATCCTGGATTGACAAGCTTTGCCCAAAGGCATTGGGCAGCACTGCCTCGGGAATTTTCTGTCCCACCTGGAGTGCTTTTTCGGCCAGCCCACTGGCCCATAATTCTCTTAAACCTTTTTGTAAAATTGCTTTGGCTGTGGGGGGCATTTTTGCCAGTCCCTGGGTGTTTAAAGCTTGCAAAGCCTGATTTAATGACATCGTTATTCGCCTTATCTTTTTTAGTGTGGGGTTCATGTGATTGACCCCCCACACAAGAAAAATAAACTATAGGGGGTGAGGTATTCTGTCAGGAGCCTGACAATTGATAAATTAAACTATTAGGTTTGAATGGGCCTGCTCAGTGCTCTCAAATTGTGGGTTTAAGATAGCAGGGAGCCCGTCTTTTTCGGGCACCCCTGCTTCCAATTCATTTAATCTTTGTTTTTTGCGTGTCTGTCATTGAGTGATTGAGGGGCTCCTGATTGAGTGGATAAACCGATGAAAATGGCCAGGGTAGTTGTTTGGCTTCATTTTCATCGGGGGTCTCAATTCGAAAATTGAAGACTTGCTTATATTAGATTTTGTTGATGCAAACAGGCTGTCAGGTAGCTGACAAATATTTTCCAGATCTTTGTCAACCATCTGACATATTTTTTGATTTCAACCCTGTAGATTGAAGAACAGGAAAGCTGAATCTCAGCTGTTTCCAATTAAAAATTGAATCCAGGAGTTTTGAAATCTCAAGATGTTTAAACCCGTTATTTTATCTCTATTTGCTCTGTTACTGAGTGCTGGTTCCCTTACCCTGCCCGCAATGGCTGAAAAGGCACCTGCTTCTCAAACCCAGACCCAACCTGCCAAAGCCCAAGTGAAGCCGATTGTTGCTGTTGTCAAAGCCGATTGGTGCCCGGCCTGTCAAAAGATTTCTCCCACCCTCATGGGGTTGATGAAAGACTATATGAACAAAGCCGATTGGGTGGTTCTGGATGTAACAAACCCCAAAACCACTGCCGAGGCTGAGAAAAAAGCCAAACAGCTGGGGCTTGAAAAATTCTATGCTGAATTTGGTGCAAAGACTTCTACCGTGGCGATTATTGACCCCCAGACTAAAAAAGTCTTGAAAATGTTTATGGCAGAAGGCAAGCGTGAAAAATATGTTCTGGCGCTGAATCAAGCCCTGGCTGCCCATCAGGAGTAAGTAAAATGGCTATCCGTTCTGAGCAAAAGCAGCAGAAAATTTCCTGGCAGGTTTTGGGAGTGGGTTTGTTTTTAACCTGCTTTCTTCTACTGGGACTGACAGCTCTTTTTCGTCCGCTTTTGCTGGAGCGGGTACTCAGCTTTTCTGAAGGCTGGTTTTCTGAGTTGCTTGAAAAACAAAGTGCTGGTTTGCCTTTTCCAGCACTTTTGGGATTGGCCTTTGCCGGGGGCCTTTTGGGCAGTATTTCGCCCTGTATTTTGGCGATGTTGCCCATGAATTTGGGCTATATTGGCACACTCAAGATTGAAAGCCGTTGGGATGCCCTGCGCAAATCAGGGGCTTTTGTTTTGGGCGTTGTTTTGATTACCAGTCTGTTTGGCTTGGCCTCAGGATTTGCCCAGGCTGTGATGGTAACCTATAAGGGCTGGCTGTATAGCGTGGTTGCTTTAATTGTGCTGGTGATGGCTGCGGCCATGCTGGAGTGGATTCACTTGCCCCTGCCCCAGGTGGTGAAACGAATGCCGAGTGCTGGCCCCTTTGTCGTCGGGGTGGCCTTTGCCCTGATCAGTTCACCCTGTGCCAGTCCTGTACTGTTTGGTGTCTTGGCCCTGGCGGCCACTTCGGGAAATCCTTTGCTTTCGATTGCAACCATGGCTGCCTATGGTTTGGGGTATACGCTTCTGATTTTTCTTGCCAGCCTGTTTACGGGCCTGAGCAAACAGGTCGGGATTCTCAAATACCATGGTGCTCTGATTAATCGGATCTCGGCTTCCCTTTTGATTTTGGCAGGGATTTGGGCTTTGGTGGAAGGGGCGCGCTGGTTTCTGGCCTAGAGTTGTTGCCTGATTCTCAGGGCTTCAATGGCTGTGAGGAATAGCCAGAACCGCTTCGTGAATGCCGTGCTGACCAATATTCAGCTCGCGTGAAACCGTTTGAAACGGGTTTTCAACTCGGGGGGCATTCTGAGGGCAGGCCCTGAGCCAGAGGCTGAAGGCTTCCTGTTCTTCGCTGGGGGGCAAGCCCAGTGATTCCAGCAAGGGCAATACTTGTTCCTGAAAGGGTTTGAAGCTGGCCTGGCCAAAACGCAGAAATTCGCTTTCATGCACCACCAGTTCCTGGCTTTCCAGCAGGCTTTTCAGGCCTTGGGGGCTGAAAAACCGGCAAGCGCCCTGTTCCTGAACAGAAAAGGGGGTGAGTTGCCAGCTGCCGCGCAGCAGGTGGTAGAGCACGGAGAGGTGGCGAACATTGTAAGAGATGGCGATGATTTCTCCTCCCTCCGCCAGGTGTTTGTTTCTCAGGGTTTGCAGGCAGGTAACGGGGTCTCTGAGTTTTTCCAGGGCATGCAGCAAAACAATCCGCTCATAGCGGGTCTCGCCCAGGCTCTCTAGATCAGTGGTTCCATCTGCAACCGGAAGAAAATCAAGCTGTTCTTCTTCAAAATGGTCCCAGGTGCCCAGGTTCTGGGCGCTGAGCAGCAAGACCGAGGCCACTCCGACCTGGGCTTTGATCCGTCCATAGAGATATTGGTAATAGGCCCGCTTGATATGCATGTCTGTAAAGGCCTGGCGATCATTTTCGGGCTGGGATTGAAAATGGCGGAAATGTTCATAAACAGGCACAAAGCTGCGGGCGTCAATATGTTGATTGAGATAAACGGTTTCGCCGGGTTCCAGGCTTAAATCGAGGGCGTTCCAACGCTGAAAGTTTTCATCGACCAATTTGCGCTCTTGGGCTTCATGCCAGAATTCAGTCCCTGGATAGGGCGTGGAGATCAGCACTGAAAGTTTCCAGATTCGATCGCGGTTATTGCGAATAAACCACCAGGTGCGGGCCAAGTCTTCCCAGGTTTCATCGGGAGAGCCCACCATATAGCTGCCGACCACGGCAATGCCATAGCGCTCACAGAGTTGGAGGGCCCGCAGGGCTTCGCGGGCTGTGGTTTTGCCCTTGAGCTGTTTGAGGATCTTATCACTGGCAGATTCAAAGCCAAAACCAATAATCTGCCCATTCATGGCGGCAATCAGCTCAACAATTTCGGTATCAAAGACATTGGCGCGGGTATTCAGGGTAAAGCCCACCTTGCGGTGCAGGCCTTTGGCGCGAATGGCTTCGACGACGGTACGCAGACGTTTGCGGTTGAGGGGAAAGAGATCATCGTTGATTGCGATCAGGGTTTGTTGGGGGTAATCGCGGACAATGTCTTCAATTTCTTCAATAATACGGGGGATAGAATGGTAGCGTGTGCGCTGCCAGAAACGGGTAGAGGCGCAATAGGTGCACTGATACGGACAGCCTCGGGCGGTAAACAGGGGCTGTTGCCAGAGTTGATCCGGGCGATGGATCAAGGCCCTGTCGGGTTTGGGCAATTCGTCAAGCTCCATCATCCAGGGGCGGGGCGGGGTTTGTACCCGTTTGCCCTCGTGCCAGAAGACAATCCCCTGCACCTTTTCAAGGTTTTCGGGGGTGGCCTGTTTGTTCAAGTAGAGTTCCATCAGCTCGCGCAGGGTGATTTCACCTTCGCCGATCACGCCAATATCTACTTCTTCAGGCAAGCTTTCGGGCGCAGCAGAAATATGTTCACCCCCGACAATAATCGGAATTTCAGGGGCCATGCGTTTCAGCCAGCGGGCGTGGCGCATGACATGCTCAAAGGTCTCTGTAAACGAGGTCATGCCGATAATATCCGGCCCGTGACGCAGCAGACGTTCTGGGTCATCGACCTCCAGCACAATGTCTTCATCTTTGAAATGCAAATCGCGTTTCAGGATGGCTGAGAGATAGCTCAGGCCGAGAGGGCCGATGGTGGAACCACTGCCTCCGCCTTTGCCCTGAAAATACAGCAAGCCTAAACGCATGTAAAATTCCTCATTTGCAGGGATAAGATTCCCTTATGCTAGCAAAAGCCGGCACTTAATTCAATATGGGTGGGAGATTTCAATTTTTCTTTTTGAAGGTAGGCTTGCCAGCAGCGGGTATAAGCGGCCTCGACGGTTTTGACAAAGTTTTCGCTTTGGCAGAGAGGGGATGTGAGTAGATCATTGCGCAGGCTCTGGTGATAACTTTGCAAGCGGGAGCGATCGTGGAGCAAATCCAATGCCTTTTGCTGGTAGTCTTCAACGCTTTGGGCAATCAGTTCAGGATGCCCCAGTGCGGTCAGGATACTGCTGCCAGAACTCATGGGGCCTGCCAGACTGAGCACCGGGCGAGACATCCACAGCGCTTCAAGGGTGGAGACGCCTCCCTGATAGGGGAAGGGATCCAAGACCAAATCCAGCTCCTGATAAAAAGCCAAATGTTCTTCGTGGGAGCTGGGGCCCAAAAGTTCTACCTGCTGGGCGAGAGCACCCCAGGCTTTAATTTTTTGAAGAAAGCGCTCACGTGTGCCTGCATCTCCCAGGGCTGTGGCTTTGATTCTGAGCCGGGCTCCAGGCAGGGCCTGTAAAATTTCATGCCAGCATTGCAGCACCTGCTGATTCAGCTTAAACAGACTGTTGCCTGTGCCCAGCACCAGCGGGGCTGCTTTTGCGCGTGGTACCAAGGAGGGCGCTGTATCAGGGGGCGTCCAATGCATGAATTCGGGAAGATAAAGCACGGTTTCACTGAACTCAGAAACACTGCTGCGGGGGGTGATCTGGGCATCGGAAAAGAAATAGTCCATGCCGGGCAATCCCGTAGCATCTCCATAGCCCAGTCCTGTGAACTGCAGGGGAGCCGGATGCTGTAAAAATACTTTCAGGCGGTGTCCTTTGGTCTGCCCATTCATGTCGACCAACAGATCGATCTGGTCTTCACGTATTTGTTCGACCACTTCGGCATCGCTGAGATAGGCAATATTGCGCCAATGACTGTCTCTTTCCCCTTCGGGCAACAGACTTTTTAAACGCAGGGTTTCACTGTCGGGTGTGAACACATTGGCGTAAACAAAAATTTCGAATTTTTCCAGATTGTGGTGGCGCAGCAGCATTTCACTGGTCATGGCGGCTGAGTGCTGACGTAGATCGGCAGAAACATAGCCGATACGCAGGCGTTCTGAGCTTGAATTTTTTGCTGGCCGTGCTGGAGATGCCTGAAGCAGGGGCCAGCTTTTTTTCTGAAGAGCCCGTCGCTCTTGCTGGCTGACAGTGGGCAGGCAACGCAGGCAAAAATCGAGGTGAATCAAAATTTCATCCTGGCCTTCAAGGCTTTGCGCATAGGCTGATTCAAGCCATTCGCGTGCAGACTCTGCTTCTCCCTGCATCAACGCGATTTGACCGAAATAGGCCATAAAGCGGGGGTTTTGCGGGTCTAAACGCAAGGCCTCTTGCAGACATTGGCGGGCGGCTTCGTATTCGCCGACCTGGTTCAAAACCTGCCCCAATTGGGCATAGGCTTCGGCTTGGCTGCTTTCGCGTTTCAACGCTTCCTGGCAGGCTTTAAAGGCCTGGGCCCCTTGTTCATGCTCAAAAAAAACCTGGGCGATGCTGAGATAAATGGAGGCAGCGTCTGGTTTGAGCAGCAGGGCCTGTTCCATTTGCCGCAATGCGGCTGGCAGCCTGCCTGTTTTGCTGAGCAGAAGCCCCAGATTTTGGTGAGCTTCAGCCAGTTTGGGCTCTAAAAAAAGCGCCTGCTCACAGGCTTCTATTGCTTCCTTGCGCTTGCCCAAACGTTCAAGCACTTCTGAAAGACTGACAAATATTTCAGCCTGGAGAGGCGCTTTGCCCAAGGCCTGAAGATAATATTCGGCTGCTTTTTGCCATTGGCCCTGGCGGTGAAAAAGCAGGCCCAGATTTTGCAGAATTTCAGCCTGATCCGGCAGGCATGCCAAGGCTTCTTCCAAACAGGGCTGAGCTTCAGAATAGGCTTTGAGATCGATCAAAACCAAGCCCAAACCATTGAGGTTTTCGGGGCTGCGGGAAAGTTCAAGCGCTTTTTGATAAGCTGCTCTTGCGCGCTTCAGATCGCCTTTGCGATAGGCCTTTTCACCCTCTAAACTCCACGGGGTAGCTTGGGGGGCATCAGGGGCTGGTTCGTGCGGGCACATCTTTTGCAAAAATCCTTCCGGCCTGGGCTGCTTGAATCGCTTCAAGATCGGCGGGTGTCAGCAGGCCCTGATTCAGCAGAATTTGAGCGGCCTCTACCGCGTCACGGGTCAGATAGGTGCCTTGAAAACGGGGATCCTGGGCTTGAGCCTGCGTGACATTGTTAATAAAAATACCTTTGACGCGCCCTGGAAATTCCTGGGCAATCTGGCGGTAGATTTCAGGATCTTTTTCACCGCTGTCTCCGAAAAAAAGAAAACTTTTCTGGGGATAGGTGGCGAATAACTGGCGCAGACGTGAGAGTTTAAAGGCGTATTGTTCCAAGGGGCTGTCATCGGTTTTGCCAAAGCCCCATTTTTTCAGTTCAATTGCGCCGGTAGGAAAGGTGCGAAAGTCCATAAAACGGTAAATATACGGCGAGAGGTTAAAGGGGCTGCCGCTGATATACGTGATATCGCCATCGGCTTGGCCGTCGCGGTTTTCAAGGCGTTGGTAGAGCATGGCGGTGCCGGGAATGGGTTCTGAACTGTAGGAATTGCTGAAGAGCAGCCGGCGCAGGGCATTGAGCTTTTGGGTGACATTGCTGAGTTTAATCGTATCGTCGATATCTGAAACAATGCCGATATCCTGGCTGTTCAGGCTTTGGATCACGATTTTTTCCGAGCTGGGTGGGGCTGTTGCTTTCTGACCGGGTGCCAACTCGGCCTGCAAAGTATAAAGGCCTGCTGACAGGGGGCCAAAAGCACCGATTGGCGCTTGAATCATGCCTTCTTTATCGCTGATCAGGGTGATCTGTTTGCCATTTAGGCTGAAGATCACCTGTATGCCGGGCACTTCTTTGACGCTCAGCGAGGTGAGATTGCGCCAGAAATTAACCAGTGAAGAATCATGGGGGCTTTCAGGTTTTTGATTCTCGGCTTGAATGACGCGGGCCTTGAGCCAAACCTGACTTTCGTTGCCATAACTGCGAAAAAGGCGGATATCAAGTTTTTTTGCGCTTCTCTGTGCTTCCAACTGAGCGGAGCCAAGTGCGGTGGTTTGCACCATCTGGAGGGGGTAACTGCTGCAGGAACACAGCAGCAGGAGGCTGAAGAGTAATTGTTTTTTCATGGTGAGCTTTCAACTAAACGCCTGGATAAAGATAATCTCTATTATAGTATATTCTCGGCTTGTTTATTTTTCAGGTCTGTATTTCAGGGTCTGGGGGGCAAACCCCTAGAGAAGAGGTGAACCGGCCGTGATATAATACACCCCATGCGTAAAACACCGATTCATCTGGCTTTTCTGGTTTTATTTTCACTCAGCCTTTTGGTTTGCTTGGCCTCTGCCTTTGCAGAAGACAATAAACCCAAGGTCGCCGTGGTGCAGTTTGAAAGCATTGGCGTTGAACCCTCCTTGGGCGCTGCGGCCAGTGAGATTCTCTCTACCCATCTGGCGAGCCGGGAACAGGCGTTTCGGGTGGTTGAACGCACCCAATTGCAGAAAGCTATGAAGGAATTGGGCTATCAGAATACTGCGCTGGTTGATCCCGATTCGGCAGTGCAGATTGGTAAGCACTTGGGGGCCCGTTATATTGTGGTGGGCAGTGTGACCCGTTTTGGTAAAAGTTATTCACTCAATGCCCGGATTGTCGAAGTGGAGACTGCCGAGGCCCGTTCGGTTGAACCTTTAATGGCTCCTGAGTTAAACCCTGCCACGGTGGTCCAATTGGGGCAACAAATCACCACCCGTCTCAATTTGCTGATCTCGCCCGTGGCTTTGCCTTCTTCTTTGCCCACTGTTCCGCCAACGCGTCCCCTTCAGCCCCTGGCTTCCCCCATGACCTCTCAATTGAGTCAGTTTGGGGCGTTGGTTTCGATCCCCGCAGGCCCTTTTTTACGTGGAGATCAACTCAATGAGGGGCAGGACGACGAGCGCCCGGCCCGCACGATTTATATCGACTCTTTTTCAATCATGGAGCATGAAGTAACCCAGTCTCAATACATGCGTTATCTTTTGGCGACAGGCCACAAGCCCCCCTTGCACTGTGATTATGGCAAACCCGTCTGGGACCCTGAAAAAAAAGCCAATTATCCCGTGATTTGCGTGAACTGGCAGGAAGCCCATGACTATTGTGCTTGGGCCGGTTTGCGTCTGCCCACAGAAGCTGAATGGGAAAAAGCTGCACGTGGTCCGCAGGGCCTGCGTTTTGCCTGGGGAAATGAAGCGCCAAACTGCGATAAAACAACCTTTTCAGGTTGTAAGGGAAGTTTGGGCGGATTGCATGCCGTCGGTGAGAAACCTTTGGGCAACAGTCCCTATGGTTTGCGTGATATGACAGGCAATGTTTGGGAATGGGTCAGCGATTGGTATGATGATCATTATTACAGAAACAGCCCTGATCGCAACCCGCCTGGGCCGGGGGGGAAAGGCCAGAAGAGTACCAAAGTTCTGCGGGGAGGAAGTTTTGCCCATGATGAATTTGCGAACCGCGCCAGTAACCGCAGTGATTTACCCCCTGATTTTCGCAATTCCATGACGGGTTTTCGTTGCGCGCGTTAAAGACTTTCTCTTGCTTCTGTTTTTCATTCTGATCAAAGATCACAGGATCTTTTTGCTGCCTGTGCTAAAGTAAGCGTGAAAACAGTGTATTCAAGTTAAACAAGAGGATGGGTTAAACACATGTATCAGGATTTAGAGTGTTTGATTTCAGCGCCTGTGATTACCTCCGACGATATAGAGCGTTTGGTGGGTAGTTTGGAATGCGAAGGGTAGCAATGCTTGAGTCTTCCCTGAGCCCCGAAGCCCAGGCCCGCCTGATGGCGATTGCGCGCCAGATTCGTGATGAAGTCTCTGACTTACCCGATAGTCCGGATAAGCAGGCGAAAATTCAAGCCCGAATCCGTGAACTATATCAAGCGCAATTCCCTGAGGATTACGAGCGCATTAAACATTTGCTGCAGGGTTCCTAGTTTTACAGGCCTATCTGAGGTCTGAATGGCCTCAATCTATTTCCCACTAAGCTTTATCATCGATTAATGTTTTTTTTCTTGCACA
The DNA here is from genome assembly GCA_002783405.1 of bacterium (Candidatus Blackallbacteria) CG13_big_fil_rev_8_21_14_2_50_49_14. NCBI lineage: Bacteria > Candidatus Blackallbacteria > bacterium (Candidatus Blackallbacteria) CG13_big_fil_rev_8_21_14_2_50_49_14. The sequence goes on from PFGG01000074.1 coordinate 55,332, forward strand.
AAAATTTTTTGAGTCTGCATTCCAATGCTTATTTTTAAGGATTGGATTGTGTGCCTGAGATCCTAAAAGCAAACCCCCTGGGTGAGAGCCCAGGGGGTAAAACAATTTTATGCGGTTTATTTGCGTGAAGCAGTCATCGCGCCAGCCAGACCTCCGGCCGCTCCGGTTACGCCCCCGACAACTGCACCAAGAACGCCTACGGCTACTGCGTCTTTGATATTGCCGCTGGAGAGATTTTTACCTGCCAAAGCCAGGCCTCCAACCAGTGCGCCTACACCCGCACCTACAGCTGCGCCTTTGAGTTTGCTTTCTGTCGTATTGGCGGCAACGCCACCGGCTAAGCCGCCTGTCACAGCTCCTCCCATGGCACCAGCCAGAGCGAAGAGTTGTGCCCAGCCCTTGCCTTCACCATGAGAACCCAAGGCCATCAGGGCCAAGGGGACACCAGCAGCCATCGCACCTCCGAGAGCGCCTGCGCCGGCACCTTTTAAGGTGGGAACCATGCCGCGTTTAAGTTCTGTGATATCGTTGCTGTCTTTGAGCAGGGCTTTGTTTTCTGTTACCGGAGCCGTTTGTTGAGGGGCGGCTTTGGGGGCTTGGACAGGGGTGTTTAAAAGGGGTGTGTTGGATACAGCAGTAATCGTTGACATGGTTCACTCTTTTCTTCACTTGAATTAAATTTTATTTATAAACTAGATATAGATTGGTTAAATTTAATTTTGCTGAAAAAGATAAAGATAAGGTTAAGATTAGAAAAAATAATATTTAAAATTAAATTATTTAATATTTAATCTTTTGCGCGGAAGTGCTTGCTTCCAAGGTGTTTCCTTGATTTTTGATTTCTTTTTAAAGACTGTGAGTATCAAAAAGCATGGATTTTCTCTCGCTTCGCTCAGAACGGTGATTCGGTGGGTAAAGCGTGGGCTGTTTTCATGGCTTGAATCTCTGCAGCCTGATTCTGAATCCAGCTTAAAAAGTTTCCGAGCGTATTGATCTCTTCACTGCTGACGGCCATACCCGTGGGCAATACCATTACTTTCTCTGCAATGGCCTCTGTGACGGGCAGTTGCTTGCCTGCTTCAGGATAAAGCTGAAGATAGGGTTTGAGGCGGTGACAGCCCGGATAAAAATAGCGACGGGCAATTACATTTTCGGCATGGAGCAGCTCAACGACACTGTCCCGATGAAGCCCAAAACCTGCAGGATCGAGTTCCAAGACCAAATATTGAAAATTGCTGGTTTCAGGCAAGGGAAGCAGTTTCAAGCCTGGGATTCCTTGGGTTGCCTGTTTCAGGGCTTGGTAATTGCGTCGGTTTTGGGCGATAAAAGTCTGGGCATATCGCAACGAGCTGCGTCCTACGGTGGCACAGATTTCATTCATTTTGGCATTGATACCCAGCTCAACCACCTGATCATAATCGACAAAGCCAAAATTGCGCATCAAACGCAAGCGCTCTGCCAGGGCGGAATCTTGGGTGGTGATGATTCCCCCTTCGAGGCTGTTGACGAACTTAGTTGCATGCAGACTGAAGACTTCGGCTTGGCCCAAGCCGCCGATCATGCGCCCCTTGTATTGGCAACCCAAGGCATGGGCTGCATCGAAGATCAATTTGAGCTGGTATTTCTTTGCAAGGGCTTCTAGGGCTTCTACTTCGCAGGCCTGGCCCCAAAGATGCACGCCCAGAATCGCAGAGGTTTGGGGGGTAATCAAGCGCTCCACCGCCTGGGGATCGAGGGTATGGGTTTCAGGTAGAATATCGCAAAAGACAGGCTGAATTCCCAACCACTGCAGGGCATGTACTGTGGCGACAAAGGTAAACGAGGGAACAATCACCTCGCCGTGCAGATCCAAAGCCTTAAAGAGCAGCTCCAGGCCCAGGGTTGCGTTGCTGACGGCTAAACAATGCTTGACCCCCAGGGTATCTGCCAGTTCGGCTTCGAAAGCCTTGAGCTGGGGGCCGTCATTGGAGAGCCAGCGGCTTTCCAATACGGTTCGAATTTCGGCCAGAATCTCTTCACTGGGAGCCAGATTGGGCCGTCCCACAAAGCGCTTTTCGTGGAACAGGGGGTCGCCTCCAAAAAGGGCAAGGTCGGACAGGGATTGCTTGAACATAGCTGCCTTTCTTGAACTTCAGGCCTCTAGCATAGCCTTAAGCCCTGCTGATTTCAAGTACCTGAAGGCTTGCCTTGCGCGTGCTTTTGAGAAAGTTTTTCAAACCCCAGCTAAGAACAGGGAGAGCAAGCGTTTCCGGCCTGAATTCTACATGCTATGCTAAATGCGAAGCATTGCTGAGAAAGGGTTTTTCATGCGCAGATTTCAAACTGTTTTTTCAAGCCCCAAACCGATTATTGGCATGATCCATCTTTTGCCCCTGTTGGGAACGCCCGCCTACCAGAACAACCGCGAGCAGATTTTAGAAACGGCTCTGCAGGAGACCGAAACCTATCTCAAGGCAGGTATTGATGCTTTGATGATCGAAAATATGCATGATTTGCCCTATCTGAACCGTACTGTGGGGCCTGAAATCGTGGCCATGATGGGAGTGATTGCCTACGAAATCAAAAAAAGGTCGGCCTTGCCCTGTGGGATTCAAATTCTAGCAGGGGCCAATCAGGCCGCGTTGGGCGTGGCTGCTGCTGCCGGTTTGGATTTTATTCGGGCTGAGGGTTTTGTTTTTTCACATATTGCTGATGAGGGCCAGATGGATGCCTGTGCCGGTGAACTCTTGCGTTACCGCAGACAGATAGAGGCCCAGCAGATATTGGTTTTTACAGATATTAAAAAAAAGCACAGTTCACATGCCCTGACCCAGGATGTGGATATTGTCGAAACAGCCCAAGCCGCTGAATTTTTTCGCAGTGATGGGTTGATCATTACGGGTTCGGCCACGGGCAAACAGGCCAGTTTAAAAGAACTTGAAGCCGTAAAAGCTGCAGTACAATTGCCTGTCATGGTAGGCTCTGGCGTTGAACTCGACAATCTCGAAGCCTATTTGGCGATTGCGGATGCTTTGATCATTGGTTCGTATTTTAAAGCGGGCGGAGCCTGGCAAAACCCTGTGAGCTATGAGCGTACGGCCGCATTGATGGAAAAGGCTAGGCGCTATCGTTCTGCCTGACCCGATGGATCTGTTCTTTGAAAGGCAGGTTTGGCAAAAATGACAAGTGCGATCTGTTATCAAAATAACCAGGTTTGGGGCAGCAATGGCTGTATTGAAGATATTTTGATCAAATTGATCAAATACAGCCCTGAAAACTCGCTGCTCTTGCAATGGTCATTGGAGCATTACCGTCTCTTTTTTTCTGGGATCTGTTGTGATTTGAGTGAGATTTTAACCGATGCTGCCTCGATTTTAGAGTGGCAGGAAACGATTCAGCAGGCGCTTGACGATCTCAAGACCTCATCAGGTTGGACTGCCTTGGGCCTGCTCTGGATTGATGAAAACCGGGAAGCACTCTGTCGCATTGCAGAAGCCCCACCAACTTGAGTTTGCTTGGATTAAAAGCTCAATTGCACAAGGGTTTGTTTTGATGCTTGAATCAGTTTGTATTTAGAATATCCAGATTCTAATTTGATAATACAATTTCTGATTGATTTGTTGCTGAAATTGAATGCGGGTAGAAATTCAAGCAGTGATTTTTCCTGGCTCATCTGAAAAAGTTTGAGATCATCCTTGGCTGTGAATTTTCTCAGGCGGATACGGGGCTGCGTGTTCTGCTTGCTCTTGGTCATGGCTTTTGAGGGCTGGGTTTGAGGGCGTGAAGCGTACAGTGTGAGGCGGGTTCAGAAGGAACTTCCCGGCTGGAGAGGACTTCAAATCCAGCGCTGAGCAACTCGTTCTCAAGGGCTGTCTTGGAGACGATCTGGCGATAGGGATGGCCTGCCCGCATCTGGATTTCTTTCTCTGTATCGCCGCAATGGCACAAACTGCTGACAAAAAAGAGGCAGTGCGGTTTCAGGGCCTGCAAAACATTTGCCAGAAAAACAGCGCGATCCTCGTCAATGATACAGTGCAGACAATTGCCATCGACAATCAAATCATAGCTTTGCTCGGGCAAAACCCCTGCTTGCGAGAGATCTGCGACAGAATACTCAATCTTGAAACCTTCCGCCAAGGCTTTGGCTTGGGCCCATTCAATTGCACGCGCCGAGACATCTACCCCATGCACCTGATAGCCTCTTTGGCTCAACAAACGGCTGAAATGGCCTTCGCCACAGCCCAATTCAAGTACCCGCCCCGTTTGGGGAACCTGGGAATGGCTGAAAAGGCGTTCGAGCCAAAGATATTCCTTTGCCAGACGTTGTGCGCCTCCCCAGCCAGCTTGCCCTGTGGCAATGGTTTCAGCGTAGAGAGGATCGTAAATGGAATAATCGCCTTTCATGACTTGGTTTTGCGCTGAGTTGGTTTCTTGGGTTTGGGGGCAGGCAGTTCTTGGGTTGTGATCTGAATCAGTTGTCTGAGCCAAGCCGGATCTTTGAGTGGCTCTTGAATCAGAAAACAGGGTTTGGCACCGGGGTAGGGTGAACGTTCAATCGGGGTTTGAATAAAGGCGCGGCCTGCTTCTGTGGGCTTGACGAAAAGCTGGTTGTCGGCAAGCAGGGCCACAATTTTCGCTTGGGCATAAAGGGCGTATTCCCCAAACATGGCTTTGGCTGAGAGTTCTGCTTGAAGGTCCAACTGTTTGAGCAGGGTTTCGAGCCAGGCTTTATCGGTGGGCATGTGCTTGCTCTTTTCAGGTTGATTTGCTCTTGCTATTCTAATCGAGACTGTGCAATTGGGCAATTCTTTGACGCTTACGTTATGCTGTGCAAAGCTTTGAGGAGTGCTTTCGGGGCAGGAGAGTGGAAAGGGGGGGCTGGGTGAAAAATCTGCATTATCGAAATTGCCATCTCTGTGAGGCGATGTGCGGTCTTGAAATTGAATATGAAGGCGAGCGGGTACTCTCCATTCGCGGAGATCAGGCGGATCCCTTCAGTCAGGGACATCTTTGCCCCAAGGCGGTGGCTATCCAGGATATTCATACCGATTCGGATCGTGTGCGCGCCCCCCAGAAGAAAATCAAGGGGGCCTGGGTTGAGATCAGTTGGGATGAGGCTTTGGATACGGTGGCTACAAAACTCTCTCAGCTTCAAGAACGCTATGGTCCCGATTCTGTTGCGATTTATATGGGAAATCCGATGGCTCACAATTTTGGTGGGGTTTTGTATCTCAGCGCCTTGCATGAAGCCCTCAAAACCCGCAACAAATACTCGGCGACCTCTGTCGACCAGCTCCCGCATATGCTGGCGGGGTTCTTGATGTTTGGCCACCAGCTGCTCATGCCGGTGCCCGATCTGGATCGCACAGATTTTTTTCTGAATATTGGGGGCAATCCCCTGGCTTCAAATGGCAGTATCATGACCGCACCCAATATTCGTAAACGTTTCAAAGCCTTGAAAGCACGCGGCGGCAAACTGGTTGTGATTGATCCCCGGCGAACAGAAACCAGTCAAATTGCCGATCAGCATCTGTTTATTTCGCCTGGGCGGGATGCGTTTCTGCTCTTGGCCATGCTCCATACTCTTTTTGCCGAAAATCTCGTCAAAAAAGAGTCTCCCCATGCCACTTCCCTGTTCGGGGGAGGTGAAATGCCGGGCTGGGTAGCTGATTTTCCCCCCGAGGCTGTGGCTGGGGTGACGGGGATTTCTGCTGAAGACATAAAAACCTTGGCACGGGATTTCTGCGCGGCCCGCTCTGCTGTCTGTTATGTTCGCTTTGGGGCCTGCACCCAGGCCTTTGGGGCTCTTGTGGTTTGGCTCAGCTATGTCTTGAATGGCATGACAGGGAATTTTGACCGGGCGGGTGGTTTGATGTTTACTTCACCGGCTGCCGATTTGGTGGGTGTTTCCAAACGTTTAGGAAAAGCAGGCAGCTTTGGCCGCTATTTTTCCCGCGTGCGCCACCTGCCTGAATTTGGGGGGGAGTTTCCTGTTTCCACCTTGGCTGACGAGATGGAGACACCGGGTCAAGCTCAGATTCGGGGGCTTTTGACCCTGGCGGGGAACCCTGTTTTATCAAGCCCCAATGGGGGGCGTCTGGAAAAAGCTTTGGAGCAGCTTGAGTTTATGGCTTCAATTGATCTCTATTGCAATGAAACCTCCTGCAAGGCAGATATTTTGCTGCCAGCCAGTTTTGCGCTTGAAGAGGATCATTTTGATTTGATTTTTAATCTGCTCTCGGTAAGAAATACCCTGAAGTATTCCCCCGCCCTGTTTGAGCGGGTGGGAAATACCAAACCCGATTGGGAAATTATTTTTGAATTGGCCCAACGTCTGCAAATCAAAAAAGGAGGCCTGGATTCCCTGTTCGCGCAGGCCATGCAGTTCTTGGGCAAAGGCCTCAAACCTGCGGCACTGGTAGACACAATGATCCGTTTCGGGCGCTATGGGGATTGGTTTTTGCCTTTTTCGCAGGGGTTGAATCTTGCAAAACTCAAAGCGCATCCGCATGGACTGGATTTGGGAGCGCTTCAGCCTGCTTTGCCCGAGATTCTCTGCACGCCAGATCAAAAAATCAACTGGGCCCCCCGGGAATATCTTGCTGATCTCTCGCGGCTCAAACAGGATTTGAAGCGACCCGCTCCTGAATTTCTGTTGATTGGACGCAGACAGTTAAGAAGCAATAATTCCTGGATGCATAACAGTTTGAGACTGGTAAGGGGAAAAAATCCCTGTACGCTGCTGATGCATGCCCAGAATGCAGCAAATTTGGAGCTTGTTTCAGGGGATTGGGTCGAGGTCTGTTCTGCGACTGGGGCCCTTCAGGTTTCGGTTGAGGTGACGGATGCGATCATGCCTGGGGTGGTCAGTTTACCGCATGGCTGGGGACATGATCGCCAGGGCGTCCAATTGAAAATTGCCCGCGAGCATGCCGGGGTTAGCCTCAACGATATAACCGAGCATTTGAGCATTGACGCGCTTTCTGGCAATGCCGCCCTCAATGGGGTGTCGGTCAAAATTCGCAAAATTGAGCCCGCTCAGCAAGATTCCTGAGTTTGCGGTGAACTTTTATTTCAATGCTTGAGCTTTGCCCCTCAAAATCGCTATGATAATCGCAGGAGGAAGCCCCCATGTCTGAACCCTCATCTCTGACCATCACGCAAAAGCTGCGCCCTGGTTTGTTGCTGCCCTTTTCTTTGCTTGGGCTTTTCAGTGTGGCTTTGCTTTTTTTTAGAATTCGCTATACCGGCACCCCTTATTTTTCATTTTTGGTTTGGAATCTCTTTTTGGCCTTGATTCCCCTGGCGGTCAGTACGATCTTTCGCCTGGGAGAAAACCGCTTTCAGGGGCTGCCCTGGCTTGTTGCTGGCTTGGCGCTTTGGCTGCCTTTTTTTCCAAACGCGCCGTATATTATTACCGATCTGATTCATCTGCGCTATCGCATGAATATGCCGGTCTGGTTTGATGCCTTGCTGATTCTTTCTTTTGCGCTCTGTGGGCTTTTGGCGGGTTTTCTCTCGCTTTGGGATTTTGAGCAGGCGATTGCCCGGCGTTGGGGGGCTTGGGCAGGGGTTGGCTTTTCAGGTCTGACCCTGTTTCTGGCTGGCGTGGGTATTTATCTTGGGCGTTTTCTGCGCTGGAACAGTTGGGATTTGCTTCACCATCCCCGCGCGGTGCTGACAGATACCCTGCAGCCCTTTTTTCAGCCGGGTGCGTTTTTGCCTGTTTTGGGCGTGATTGGTTTTATCTTCATGTTTCAAGCCTGTGTTTATCTCTGCTTCCGCCAGATGCTGCGTTTGCCCCACGAAACCATTTAAGCTGTTTCAGACCATCGGCACTCATGCAATGGGTGCCGATTTTTTATTGCGATTTTCGATTCAGAGCCGTGGGGCTCTGTTAAAATCGAAAAAGAGTAAATCGCCAGGAGCCACCATGAGCAATCTGCAAATTTTTGGCACGCGCAAATGTTCTGAAACCCGCAAGGCTGAGCGCTTTTTCAAGGAACGGGGACAGAAGTTTCAGTTTATTGATCTCAAAGAGACGAAAATCAGCAAGGGAGAATTGAACAGTATCCGCAAATCTGTGCCTTTAAAGGATCTGATCAATACCCAGGGCGCAGAGTACCAGAAGCGCAACCTCAAATATATTGTGCATGATATCGAGACTGAGCTTTTAGAGCATCCCCTGCTCCTCATGACCCCGATTGTGCGCCAGGGCCCCAAAGCAACCGTGGGTTTTCAGCCTGAAATCTGGAAAACCTGGTTGGCTTAAACGCCCACCAAAAAAGCCCCCAGACGGGGGCTTTTGGAATTGAAAAATTTACTCTTTATCCTGGCTCAAGAGGGCGGCACCCAGACCAATCAGGAGCAACCCCCCGACTACAGCGCCTGCAGCTGCATCAGCAGCATCGCTGGGGTAGCTGTTGTGGTAGGGCTCATGGCGCACGGGATCACGGAAGGGATCATTGTGATAGGGGGCAGGTTCATGAAAAGGATTGTGATCATAGGCATCATGATGAGAAGGCTCATGGAAAGGATTTTGGCCTACCTGGCGGCTTTCACCAATGGTCAGCGAGCCTGAAGACAAGGCATTTGCAAATTCACGGGTGCTGATGCGGTTGTCACCATTGCGATCGATCCGGTCTTTGACGTCATAGGGCAGTTCCAAATCATCCTTGGAAATCCAAGCGTCACTGACCCACTGAGAGACCGGACGATCAAAATTTTCATTGCGTTTAGAAAAATAAGCTGCAATTTTATCTGCGGTTTCGGGGTTGATATTGTTCAGATAAACATCGCCCTCTGCCAGGGAGTTTGCCAGTTCACGGGTGCCGGCAACCCCATTTGAATTGCCAATATTGCGGTGGGCATTGTAGGAGATCGTCGCTTCATTGCGGTCAATGCGGTTGTTGCGATTGGAATCCATGGCGCGGGTAACGGCCATATAGTCTTGAGAAGATAATTTTAAATTTCCCATGGTTCAATTTCCTCTTTTGCACACTTGAATATATAAATTGGAAGGAATCAGGTTTTTTTGCCTGAATCTGATAGGTTTTTTATCGGCGCATGGGGTGCAATTTATTCTTATGATAGAGTTAAGCCTTGGCGTATTTTTGTTTAAATAAAAATTATTACTTATTTAATCTTTGGACTGTGCGTGTGCGGGCATAAGTCTTGTTCTCAGAAGGGGGGGTAAAAAAGATACTCTATGATACAATAAATATACAAGCTTAACCTGGAGCTACCTGACCCGCTGAGGCGCTTGGGCAGTGTATAATCGGGTAAGCATACCACCACAACACTTTAACAGGAAAAGCCATGTCCCAGAAAACCACCCCCGTGGCCTATGATGAAAACGCAATCAAGACCCTCAGTTCCCTCGACCATATCCGCCTGCGTCCGGGCATGTATATCGGGCGTTTGGGCAATGGAAATCACCGCGATGATGGGATTTATGTCCTGGTCAAAGAGGTGGTTGATAACGCCATCGATGAATTTATTATGGGCCACGGTTCCCGTGTTGAAATTCGTTTAGAGGGAGATCTGGTCACTGTGCGTGACTTTGGCCGTGGGATTCCGCTCGGCAAGGTCGTGGATTGCGTTTCGACCATCAATACGGGTGCCAAATACAATGACGATGTCTTTCAGTTCAGTGTTGGGCTGAATGGGGTGGGCACCAAAGCTGTGAATGCCCTTTCTGCCAGTTTTACCGTGCGCAGCTACCGTGAGGGCCGCTACAAAGAAGCCCGATTTGAGCAGGGTGCACTCGTGCATGAAGAAGAAGGCCCCAGCAAAGAGCGCAACGGCACGCTGGTTCAGTTTGTGGCAGATACCGAGGTCTTTGGCCCTTTCCACTATAATTTGGAGTTCCTCAACCGTCGCTTTGCCTATTATGCCTATCTCAACGCTGGTCTGAGCCTTGATTTTAATGGTGAAATCTTTTATTCCGATCAGGGCCTTTATGATCTGCTGCAACATGAGGTGGAAAGCGAAAAACTCTACGATCCGATCTATTTCAAGGGGCACCGGATTGAATTTGCCCTGACCCATACCCAAGCCTATGGCGACGACTATCTTTCTTTTGTCAATGGGCAATATACCTCTGATGGCGGCACCCATCTCTCGGCCTTTAAAGAGGGCGTACTCAAGGGCGTAAATGAGTTTGCCAAACGCAGTTTTCAGGCCGATGACGTACGTGAAGGGCTGGCGGGTGCGATTGCAATCAAGATCAAAGACCCGGTTTTTGAATCCCAGACCAAAAACAAGCTTGGCAATACCGATGTTAAAACCTGGATCGTGCAAGAGGTCAAGCGCGAGGTTGAAGACTATCTGTATAAAAATCCTGAAGTGGCGCAGATTATTCTCGACAAGGTCAGTCTGAATGAGCGCATTCGCAAGGAATTGCAAGGCATTAAAAAGCTGGTCAAAGAAAAGGCGAAAAAAGTCGCAGTTAAGGTGCCCAAGCTCAAGGATTGTAAGTTTCATCTCAACGCCAAGCAGCCTCGGGGTGAAGAATCGATGATCTTCATTACCGAAGGCCAGTCGGCCAGTGGTTCGATTGTCATGAGCCGTGACGTGATGACCCAGGCCGTTTTTCCACTCAAGGGAAAACCCGTCAATGTCTATGGGGCCAAACGCAATCTGCTCTACGAAAACGAGGAGCTTTACAATATTGTGCAGGCCCTGGGCATTGAAGACAATGTTGATAATTTGCGCTATAACAAAGTTATTCTTGCCACCGATGCCGATGTGGACGGCATGCATATCCGCAATCTGCTGCTGACGATTTTTCTCCATTTCTTTGAGGCGCTGGTGCTGCGCGGGCATGTCTATATTCTCGAAACCCCGCTTTTCCGCGTGCGCAACCCCAAACAGACCCTTTACTGTTATTCTGAGCAGGAAAAAGAGAGTGCGCTGAAAAAGCTCGGTAAAGGGGCTGAAATTACCCGATTTAAAGGTTTAGGCGAAATTTCACCGCAGGAATTTGGTCAGTTTATTGGCAAAGATATGCGCCTGTTGCCTGTCAGCGTACGTGAAAAACATGAGATTCCCCGCCTGCTGACCTTTTATATGGGCAAAAATACCCAGGAGCGCAAGCAATATATTATGGAAAATCTGGTCTGATGAGTTCGGCTGAAAAAAAACCTTTTTCAATTGAAGAAGAAACGCCGCTTGCCTATTTTGAGAAACTGGTGGAGTTTATTTACGACCCCTGGTATGCCCGTTTTCTGCGTCGGATCAGCGCGCGCTATGAGCGTGCCAAAATTCCTGAAGAAATTGAACTGATGCCTTTCTTTGTTGACAGCCTGATCTTTGAAACCTTTATTGATCGCAAAACGCCTCTGGATCGCTTTATTGAGCATTACCAGGCCCAGTTAAAACCCCGCCAGCTTAAAATTTACCAACGCTTTAAGACCTCGGCCCTGGGCTGTTATGAAATTCTTGAGCGCCACAAGCCCGATCGTCTTCTTCTGCGTGATTTGCTGGATGACAGTCCGGTGGAGGTCCACGATGGGGAAGCCTGGCGCTATATGATGCCGGGTTTTTATGCGATCTGCCGCTTGCTGCCCTATGAGGATAGCCTGGTCTTGACCGGATCCTGTGCGGTGCTCAATTATAAAACCCGTGAAGAAGTTCTGGCTTTGGCCCGTGAATTCAAGCATCCTCCGCTCTTTGTCGAGGGCGAAAGCCGACCCGCGAGCCCCTGATGCCCTGGTTCCAAAAAACCTTTCAGCTCAGGCCCTATCCCCGTGGTTTTCATTTGATCACCCCTGAAGTGGAAGCGGCTTTGCCTGCATTGCGCCAGCTTCAGATTGGGCTGGCCCATCTTTTTATTCAGCATACCTCTGCCAGTTTAACCCTGAATGAAAATGCAGATCCCACTGTGCGCAGTGATTTTGAGCGCCATTTCAATCTTTTGGCCCCTGAAAATGCGCCCTATTACCAACATGTCTTTGAAGGGCCGGATGATATGCCAGCCCATCTCAAGGCTTCCCTGCTGGGGGCTTCGCTGACGGTGCCGATTCGGGATGGACATTTCTTGCTGGGCACCTGGCAGGGGATTTATCTCTGTGAACACCGCGACCAGGGCGGTCGCCGTACCCTGACGCTGACCCTGCAAGGGGAGTAGCGTGGTAAGTTTTGATGAAGACAAAGGGAGAGAGAATATGCAAGCGAGTCTGATCAAACATCTCAATAATCGTTTTATTTCTTATCATGATTGGATTAGGGGCCTATCCTCAGAGGATTTAAAGGCTAAACTGCCGGTGAAAAAAAACAAATCTCTGGGTGAGCACTTCTGGTGTCTGATTGGTGCGCGGGAGTCCTATACCCGTGCGCTGCAGGCAGGGGTTTGGGTGGGTTTTGACTGCTCCTTGGAATCGATAGAGAGCCCTGAAAAGATCCAAGCCAAGCTTGAAAGCTCAGCTCAGACCTTTCATCAGGTACTTGCTGCTGTCGACGACTGGAGTGAAGCACGGCAGGAGATTCTCTTGCAGTTGCTGGAGCACGAAACCATGCATGAAGGTCAAATGATTCGTCAAATGTTGGCCTTGGAACTGAAGCTTCCTAAATCAGTAAAATGGGCTTAGTCGGTCGGCCAGATCATGAATCAACACCTCATCAGAGCGGGACTGCTGCTGGGGCTTTGGCTGGGAAGCAGTGCTTGGGCAGAAGGCGGTCCGGTAGATTCTCCAGGATTTAAGCAGCGAGCAAAGCCTCAATCTGGCTGATTACCCGCTCGTCTTTGGCGGTGATATCTGGAAAAAACCGGGCCACAATCTGGCCTTCGGCATTGAGCAGGAATTTTTCAAAATTCCAGTGAATTTCATGGGGCTCGCCCGTGATCAGGCCCTTGCTGCTGAGCAGGGTTTCAAACTGACCGTTTTCATTTTTAATTGCTTCGGGCTGACCTTCTGTCAGGGCTTTGTAAAGCGGGTGTTGGCCTTCGCCCTTAACCACGATTTTTTGATGGATGGGAAAGCCCACACCATAGTTCAGGCTGCAGAAGCTCTGAATTTCTTCATTGCTGCCAGGTTCCTGAGCGAGAAATTCATTGGCGGGAAACCCCATAATTTCAAGCCCTTGGGCATGGTATTTTTCATACAGCGCTTGGAGCCCTGTGTATTGAGGCGTTAATCCACATTTCGAGGCCACGTTGACAACCAGGGTGGCCTTGGCCTGAAAATCTTTCAGGGTTTTTTCTTCGCCCTGTTTGTCTTTGAAGGGAATGGTTTGCAGATTGCTCATCTTGAAACTCCTGTGTAAATGGGTTAAAAATTATTTTGTGTACAAACTAATTATACGATAAACTATTTTGTATGCAAAGTATTTGCGTTAAAATGAAAAAGGAGAACGCCATGCACGAAGACAGCCTCAAACTTGAAAATCAATTGTGTCACCGCCTGTACACGGCTTCAAATGCCATGACACGGGCCTATCGTCCGCTCTTGAGCGAATTGGATCTGACGTATCCGCAATATTTGGTCATGCTCGCCCTTTGGCAAAAAGATCAAATCCAGGTCAATCGTTTGATTGAGTTGACTTTGATTGATGGGGGATCCTTGACGCAAATTCTGGCCAAGCTGCAGGAAAAAGAGTTGCTGAAAAGTCGCACCGCCTCTGATGACCGCCGCAAGCGTCTGCTGTGTCTCACGCCCAAGGGGCAGGCTTTGAAACAGGCCGCTTTAAAAATTCCCGGACTGATGCTCTGCAAACTCAAATCGCTTTCACTGAAAGAGTTTCAGACCCTGATTGAGCTGATAGATAAACTCAATCAGGATCTTGAGATTTGAGATCTGCTATTTCAGCATGCCGAACAGGGCCTGATCGTAGATTCTGTCGCCAAAAATCTTGCGCAGCAGGATCATCGGGCGAGCCATTTTGCCTGCCACATAGCGCGTTTTCGGGCGTTTGGCCTGAATGGCCTGGGCAATCGTTTCTGCGATCAAGTGGGCAGGTGAAGCTGCATTGGGCTTTTGATAGGATTCCTGTGTCATTTTCGCCATGGTCTTTGCCATTTTGGCATAGGGCCCCTGGCCTGAGCGCTCCAACAGGGGTTCTGACATGACCTCACCAAATTCTGTGGCAATCACTCCGGGTTCAATAATCACCACGTCAATGCCAAAGGGTTTTAACTCAATCCGCAGGCAATCGCTCCAGCCTTCAAGGGCATGTTTGCTGGCGTGGTACCAGGCTCCCAGGGGGAAATAGATTTTTCCCCCCATCGAGGAGATATTGATAATTCTACCTGCGCCCTGTTTGCGCATGTGTGGGATCACGGCTTGGGTCAAACGGGCAAGGCCAAAATTATTCACTTCAAACTGGCGCTTGGCCTCTTCTATGCTGGTCTCTTCGACCGAGCCATAGCTGCCATAGCCCGCATTGTTGATCAGTACGTCAATCCGTCCTTCTTGGGCCATGATCTGTTCAACAGCGGCTTTGACCTGGTCTGCATCGGTCACGTCCATTTTGAGCGGATGCCCCCCCGCTTGCTCTAATTCCTGCATCAGTTCAACACGACGGGCTGCGCCATAGACGGTATAGCCTGCCTGCAGCAGGTGCAGGGCGGTGACTTTGCCCATGCCTGAGGAGGCTCCGGTAATCAAAACAACTTTCTTTGACATCTTGTAGACCTTTTTATTTTTTTTCGCGTTCGCGTTTGTGAACCTGATCCAGTACCTGGGGCTTTAAAAGCTTGCCCAAACCCAGTTTCTCCATTTTTAAAACCAACTGATCGTGAGAAATATTCAGCGCTTTGGCAGTTTTTTCCAAATGCCAGAGCTGGGCATCCAATTGTTCGAGTAGCCAGGCCTGCTCGCTCTGCTGCCGCGAAAGCCTGCAGGTTTTGAGATAGGCCAAACGGCCCTGGCTGTCACAGATAAACTCCCCCAAATGGGTCTGATCGCCAAAGGGGGGGCTCAGCTCTGAGATAAAACGGTGGAGATGATAGGGGCCTACTCCCTGAACCTCTTGGCTGCGAATGGGTGTTTCCAGCAGTCCGTTGGCCATCCAGGTTTGAAATGCGCTGATCTCGCCTCGCAAGCTTTGAAGTTCAACCCGCAGATCTTCAAAGCTCTGGGCCTGGCTGTCACCTTCGGCCTGCAATTCGGGGAGTTTGCCAGGGAAGCGGCTATAGTACCAGAAGATCTCGCCATAGAGATCCTCTAAAAAACTGCTGTGCAAGGCCTGGTAATCCTGGGCTGAAGGGCAAACCTGAATCGCGGCCAGCAGGTCTCCCACGAAAAGCATCATGCCAATTTGCTGGGGGTAGCGTTCAAACAGCCGCAGGGCATCGCGAAAACCGTCGATTCCCCAGCCACTCAGCATCCAGGTGCTGCGGGGCAAGAGGCCTTTGGAAATGGCTGAACGGCTGTAAGTGTCGCGCCAGTCGATTTTGGGGACATTGAAAAACTGGTGAAGATAGCTTTCGATGCCCAGGTGCTGGGGCAAAAAACGCAATTGGCGGGTGCCCCGTTTTTTCGCCATGCGTTCAAATTGCGCGACAGGTGCATGTTTCCAGCGCTTGCCATCCTGATTTTTTTTGCGGATCTGTGTGCCACTTACGCAATCGGGAACGCCGTCGGGGCGCCAGTGCAGCACGTAACTGTGGGGGATATAGGAGAAATAATTGAGATCATCGTCTACCTCGACCACACTCAGATCCGCGCTGTTGCGCTCTCGAAACAGGCGTAAATCCTCAATCGGCTTTTCACGCAAGAGGGGCACAAGCCGGATACCGTTCCAAATTTGCCCAGGTGCGCAGGAAATACCACTGAGATTAAAGTGTTGCGCCAGTTGTGTCTGATTCCACTGTGGCATGGGCGGCCCTCCTGAGGTAGATTTTAAAATCGGCAAGCGAAATTTGCCCCGTGGCAAAACGTCCCATGATCCAGAGCAGGGCGATCTGCTCCCCGCTGTGCAGGCCCAGCATGGGCAGTTCCGGGCTGAGCGCTGAGGGGCCAAAATCTTCGGGGTTCAGTGTGGGGTTAAAATGCAGCATAAAGGGCCGTTTGCCTGCCCATGGGGCTTGGCTGAGCTGGGTGAGCAACCAGTGAACTCCGCCTGCCGGGTCATTTTCGGCCCCATCCGAGATCAGCACTACTTCTTGGGGTTGCCAGGCCAAGGCCTCCAACAGGGGAGAAGCCAGAGATGTCTGACCTTTGGCTTCAACCAGGAGTGGGTGCTCGGGGGGGTGAATCCAAAACAGGCGGTAGTTTTCGCTCAAGCCTGCGAGCAGATAATGGGCACTCAGCCCGGCAATCAGGGGGCGCAGCCAGGATTCCCGACTGCCCCGACTGGATTGACTGTTGTCGAGAACCAATGCCAGTTTGGGCAGACGCAGCCAACTGGGGATAAAGCGTTGCCGACAGCGATCCACGAGGCTTTCTAATTCTGACAGACGGGCCTTGCGCTCATGCAGGGGCAGCGAGAGAATATATGCCAGCAGGCGGGTCAAACTGAGTTTTTCAGGGTTCAGCTCCAGCTTGAGCTTTTCTTGGTGGGCCTGGGTCTGCAGGCGCAGTTTTTCCTGGGCCGTCATTTGGGGAGCCAGGCGTTCGAGCAGTTGGGCCCGGCTGAGATTAAAGCGGGGAGCAAGCCCTTCGGCGACTGTCAGGGGCAACAGACTCAGAGCCTGTGCGCTGTAATGGGCCTGGCGAAAGTTTTCGAGCAGGGGGGTCTCAAACTTTTTCAATTGCCAGTGGCGATCCTGTAAAAAAATATGTTCTTCGGCAGGCAGCGGCAGGTGCCAGTGGCGGCTGATGATCCGCAGCAGACGGCGGTATTTTACGCAGTCAAAAACCCAGTTATTCCGCCAGGCCAGCCAGGCTTTGAGCGTGGCACGGCTGCGGCGATTGTTGACGCGGGCTTCGGCCAAGCCGGCAAAGAGCTTATACACCCGATGTACGGGCATTTTGCGCAGGGCCCGCTGAATTTGAGCCTGTTCAAACGCTTGTTGGGCGCGATTCGGTGTGGGGTGAGCCAAAAGCATGTGAATAATGCGTTGTTGGTTGTGGTGGTTGATTTCCTGGGCCAGGGCCGAGGCGTAGAGATCGCGATAATTGGCGCAGATATACACATGCAGAAAATCAAGCGCTGCTTTTTGTGCGCTGGCGCTGGAATAGTATACATTTTGGCTGGTTCCGCTCAGACAGGCACTGAGAAAGAGCAGAATATCTGCTGCTTCGACCTGGGCCGTATATTGCGCCATGCCCTACTCTCCACTCTCATTGAATAGGCCCGGGACAAATGCACAAGGAGACAGACAGTGGTCGTTACAAAGCGAGTTGCGGAAGTCCCCCTGAAGTTCCACGGGCCTGAACAGAATTGTAGCATTCTGACAGAATTTCTTGTCTTTGGGTCTGAGAATGTCTGTATTTCTGGTTCAATTCAGGCGAATTTACTTTCTGTGCCGAAGCCATTATACTGAAAACATGATCGCTTCAAACAATCCTCTCCAACCTGGTTCTTTTCCTGTGCCCGCTGCCCCCAAGCCCGCTGTAAAACAGGCTTTGTTGGCTGCTGAGCAAACGCAGGCTCCTGCTTCTGTGCCTGATACGCTTCAGACCCGCCCGTTGGCGCAATCGGCCCAGAAAATGCCCACCCTTTCACTGGTGGAAACCGCTGGACCCAAGCTGGGGTTGAAAGCTTCTGAACCCCAACACAGCAAGAACCCTTGGAAAATTACCTCGATGCATGTCAATGCGGGGTATATTGTCAAAAATGATATCCTGCACACTGGGCCGATGCAGATTCAGAATCCGGGCACAGGCACCGATCTCACCATCACCGGTCTGGAGCAGAAAGAGCGCACCAGCTTTGAATATCTGCAAATCAAAAAAGGTCAGCGTTTTGCCCCCGATGAGCCCCAGTTTAATCTGGGCGTGAATCTGGGCTTTGAGAATAAGTTCGGCTTGGAACTCGACCTCAAGCACAATAAAATCACGGCGGCAGGCTATGATCAGGTGGTGCATTTTGAAGGCCAGATGAACGGCGAAGAAGTCAACACCGATGCCCCGCTCAATACCTATCTGCGTCAGCATGAGCAGACCTTTGGCAATATGGAAATTTCGCTGCTGGGCACCCGCAGTTTCGACCTTCCCGCCCCAGCCAACCACCGTTTCTCTTTTATTACCAAGGCCGGCCCCAGCCTGCAAACCAGCACCACCCGAACGGCTTTGCTCAATCCCCAAGGGGAATTTGAGCAGACGACTTCTCCCCTGGGGGTTGCCGGTTATGGCTTTGAGCTTGAAAATGCCCTGCGCTATGAACTGGGCCCCAAAGCAGGGCGTTTGGGCCTTGAAGTGGGCCATGCCTTTTCCTATCTGAATTATGCCCGTTATTCGACCGTGGGGGGCGGCACCGGCAGTCATGATGCGCTGGCCAGCCAATGGACCGTCAAATTAACCAAGACCATTCCCTTCAAGAAATAACCCCTGAAACAGCTCCGATTGCGGTGATTGGCTTTTCGCATGCGGCTTTTCATACGGTCTGCCGTTTGGCCGAACAAGGACAACGCGTTCAGTTTTTGGTCAACCAGTCGGAATTGCACCAGGTGCCCACCCTGCCCGCAGGGGTTGAGCTTTCACCCCGACCGCATTTGCATCCCGCTGAATTGCCTGAGGATTTACGCAATTGTGAGCGGGCTGTGGTGGCCAGTGACAACGAACAGTTTAATCTGCATACCACCATGATGCTCAATGCCCGTTACCCCCAGATGCGGATTGTCACCCGTCTGTTTAATCTGGCTTTGGGTCAGGAGATTGAAAGTCGTTTTCCCCATGTGCGTGTCTTGAGTGTTTCTGAATTGGCCGCCCCCTATTTTGTCGCTGCGGCCTTTGTCGATCATGTTCAGGAGGCCTGGCACGATCAGGAGCATCTGATGGCCCGTGTGGGTGCAGACAGCAGTGAAAAGACTCTTTGTATTCAGGTTGAAGATTTTCCGGCTCCCCAAAGCCTGGCCTCGATGGGGGCTGCTGCTGTGCGTCACAAACCGGATCTTCTTTTTTGGGCCGTTCTGGTGGGTTTGCTGGGCGTGATTGCGAGTGGCACCCTGTTTTTTTCCCTGCGTCATGGCATGCCCCTGGGGGATGCCCTCTATTTTGTGGTCACTACCCTGACCACCACGGGCTATGGGGATTACAGTCTGCGTGATTACCCCTTTTCTGCCAAACTGGCGGGCATGTCGCTGATGCTGGCAGGGGCCAGTCTTTTTGCGATTCTCTATGCCCTGCTCACGGATAAACTCTTCAGCCTGCGCCTGGATGCCCTGATGGGACGGCGGCAGGTCAAAGCTTCGGGCCATGTGATTGTCTGTGGGGCTGGGGATGTGGGGGTGCGTTTGGTCGAATGTCTGCGTTTGACCCAGGCCGAAACTGTGGTGGTAGAGCACAATTCAGAAGGCCGTTTCAACCAGCGGATTCGCGATTTGCATTATCCGCTCTTGATTGCCGATGCCACACTTGAAGAAACCCTGATTCGGGCTGGGGTGAAAAGGGCGCGCACTTTGATTTGTGCAACCCATCAGGATTTGGTCAATATTGAAATTGCCCTCAATGCCCGTGCCCTCAACCCTGCGATTCGGATTGTGGTGCGGATTTATGAGCGCGATTTTGCCGAACATATGCGCGAGCATTTTGGTATTGACGTGGCGCTCAGTTCTTCGGCGCTGGCCTCGCATGCCTTTGCCCGTGAGGCCATGAAAGATATCGAAATATGAATTTGAATGCACTTTTACCTGAACTGGGCTTGCAATTGGAAACTTCTCTCTGTGTGATTCTTGAAGCCCCTCCTGGAACCGGCAAAACCACCACAGTACCCCCCGCGCTTTTAAACGCGCCCTGGTTGGCTGGGCAGAAAATTCTGATGCTCGAACCGCGCCGCTTGGCTGCCAAATCTGCTGCCCGTTATATGGCCCAGCAAAGATCTGAGCAGGTGGGGCAAAGTGTGGGCTACCGTGTACGCATGGAAACCCGGGTCAGCGCCCAGACCCGGATTGAAGTCGTCACCGAGGGGGTTTTGACCCGCATGCTCCAATCCGACCCCGCTTTAGAGGGGGTTGGGCTGGTGATCTTTGATGAGTTTCACGAGCGCAGCTTGCAGGCCGACTTGGGCCTTGCTCTCTGCCGTGAGAGCCAGCAGGTGCTGCGGGAGGACTTGCGTCTTTTGATTATGTCGGCCACCCTGCCCGAGCGTTTGGCGGGTCTTTTGGGCGATGTGCCCGTTTTGCGGGCCGGGGGTGTGACCCATCCTGTCAGTTTGCGCTATGCTCCCCCCCCTTTGGGAGGCGATGAGCTGGCCCATGCTGCTGGGGTGATACGTCAGGCCCTGCGTGAAGAAGCGGGAAGTCTTCTGGTTTTTTTGCCGGGTTCAGGCGAAATCCGACGCCTGGCTGAACGTTTGGGTGATTTGCCTGCCAACTGCCAGGTGACACCGCTCTATGGTGATTTAGCGCCTATAGAGCAGGACCGTGCGATTCAACCCGCTCCTGCTGGGCAGCGAAAAATCGTACTGGCGACCAATATTGCTGAGACCAGTCTGACGATTGAAGGCATTCGGGGCGTGATCGATCTGGGCCAAGAGCGCACGCCTGTCTTTGATCCCATCAGTGGCATGACCCGTTTAACCACCCGTCGGATTTCACGGGCATCAGCCCTTCAGCGCCAGGGCCGGGCAGGGCGACTGGAACCCGGTTTTTGTATTCGGCTTTGGCAGGAATCGGATACAGCACGTCTCTTGCCCGAGATTGAACCTGAAATTCTCAGTGCCGATTTGGCTCCCTTGGTGTTGGAACTGGCGCAGTGGGGCTGTTCGGATCCCTTTCAACTGGCCTGGCTGGATCCCCCACCGTCTGTGCCTTGGGAACAGGCCCAAAGTCTGCTTCAGGCCTTGGGGGCACTGGATGCCAAAGGCCTGATGACCTCCCATGGCAAAGCGCTTGTTGGTCTGCCCCTGCACCCCCGTTTGGGGCATATGGTGCTGAAAGCCCGTGAACAGAATTTAGGCGGTTTGGCCTGTACCCTGGCCGCTCTGCTCTCAGAACGCGATATTTTCAAGGGGGCAGCCAGTCGTGATGCAGATTTGGGCTCCCGTTTGCAAGCCTTGAGCCGGGGGCGGGCAGGCCGTCAGGAGGCGATTCAAAAAGCTGCAGCCCAGGTGGGTGAAAAATTGGGGCTCAAGCCAGCATTTCACCCGATTGAAGAACTGGGACTGCTGATTGGTCTGGCTTATCCCGAGCGTCTGGCACAAAGACGGGGCGAAAGCGCACGTTATCGTCTGGCCAACGGTCGGGGGGCTGTTTTACCTGAAGGTGATTTTCTGGCCCGTGAACCCCTGCTGGCGATTGCCCAGCTCGATGGTCATCCGCGCGAAGCCAAAATCTTTCTGGCGGCGGCCCTCAGCCCCGAACAGCTTGAGCTTTTAAGTGAAGCTCAAACGGAAACCGGCCTGGAAGTCAGTTTTAATCAGCAGACAGGTTCAGTTCAGGCTTGGCGGGTCACCCGCTATGGGGCCTTGGTGCTTAAAAAAGAGCGGATTCAGAACCCCGATGCCGATACCTTGGCTTTGGCTTTGTTGGAAGGCGTGCGTCAAAAGGGAATCGCCAAACTGCCTTGGAGCGAGAACCAGTTGGAACTGCGCGAGCGGGTGGCTTTTTTGCATCGCCACCAACCTCAGGACTGGCCAGATCTGAGCGATGATGCACTGAAGTCTGCTTTGAAGGATTGGCTTTTGCCTTTTCTCACGGGCTTGAAACGCCTGGAGGCGATTACCCCAGCGCTTTTGCAGCAGGCTTTGGAATACTATTTGGGCTATGAAAAGCTCGCGCTTTTGGATTCCTGGGCTCCCAGTCATTGGCCTGTACCCAGTGGTTCGCGTATCCGGCTGGATTACTCTGGAGAAGAGCCTGTCTTGGCTGCGCGCTTGCAGGAGCTTTTTGGTATGCTGGATACCCCCAAAATTTTAGGTGGCAGGGCGCCTCTATTAATTCATCTGCTTTCACCGGCCCGCCGCCCAGTGCAGGTCACGCGTGATCTTGCCAGTTTCTGGCGGGAGACCTATCCTGAGGTTAAAAAAGAACTCAAGGGCCGTTATCCCAAGCATTACTGGCCCGAGGATCCGCTTCAGGCCGAGGCTGTGCGAGGAATTAAGCGTAAGCCCGAGCCAAAGGCCTGATTCGCGCTTGAAAATCTCGGCTATACACGCTGAGAGCCCCTTCCCGCAATGCTGTTTCAGTTTAGTCTGCTTGGGGGCCGGGGGCAATGGGGCTGTAGGAGGGGTATTATTGAGGTCTTTAATTTGTAAACTCTTTCGAATATTCGAATCTTCTAATATACTTAAGCCATGTTCTTGATTTAGGAGTTTCCTATGACCATCACGCAAATGCGCATTTTTAAAGCCGAATTTTTCAAAGCTTTGGCCAATCCTGTGCGCAAAAGATCGAGAATCGAAATGCGCACAGGCGAGAAAAGCGTCAATGATCTGGCGGCTTCGATTCAGATTGAACAGGCGGGTGTGTCTCAGCATCTTGCTATTTTAAGGGCCAAACACCTGGTCAAAAACCGCAAAAAAGGCAACAGTGTCTATTATTCGATTGCCGATCCCGCGATTTTCGTGCTTTTGGATGATGCTGCCCGAATTTTTAAAAACAACCTGATCGATTTACAGGGGCTGGTCAGCCCTGCTGAAAATCCCTCAATGATGCCTGCTCCGAATGAATGAAACAGTCAGGGGTCTGTGCTCAGGTCTCTGCTGAAAGAAGGAAAGTATAACAGTGGAAGTTCAAATTGTATCAAAAGCTTTGCATGAAGCTGAAACCGAAATTTTGGTTCTGACGATTTTCCAGGATACCCTGCGCAATTTGGGGTATTTGAGTGAACTGGATCAGAAATTGAACGGCAAGCTCAGCCGCATGATTGAAAGCAAAGAAATTCAAGGGAAGTACCGCGAGTTTACGATTCTGCATCTGGATGGGCCAGGCCCCAAACGGCTTTTGGTAATGGGCTTGGGCCAGCAAAAAGACTTTTCAATTGACAGAGTTCGTTCGATTGCTGCCAATTCAGCCCGCTATGCCCGCCGGATCCGGGTCTCTGAAATTGCCATTCATGATTTTTCAGAATATGCAGTTTCCCCCCATGACTGTGCTTCGGCTTTGATTGAGGGCGTCTTGATGGGCATGTACCGTTTTGATAAATACAAAACTCAAAAGAAAAATTCAGAGAAAAAATTAAAGAAGATCAAAATTATCGCGAGTGAAGGCGCACAGATTGAAGCTCTGCGTGTGGGGGCTGAAAAAGGTAAAAACCTGGCTGAAAGCACCAATTTTGTGCGCGATTTGGTCAATGAGCCCGCCAATTATCTAACCCCTGTGCGCTTTGCTGAATATGCGCAGGAAGTGGCTGAGGCCGAAGGGCTTGAAATTCAGATTCTGGGGCCCGAAGAGCTGGAGCGTGAAGGCATGGGTGCTTTTCTGGCTGTGGCCCGTGGTTCTGAAGAACCTCCACGTATGGTTGTCATGCGTTATCAGGGCAATCCAGGCGGCAAGACCCTGGGCCTGGTCGGCAAAGGCGTAACCTTTGATTCTGGCGGCTATGATATCAAACCCTCTCCTTCGATGCTGCGCATGCACGGCGATATGGCGGGTGCTGCTGCGACCTTGGGAGCCGTTCGGGCGATTGCCCATGAAAAATTGGCGCTGAATCTGGTGGCGGTCATGCCTTTGGCCGAAAATCTGATCAATGGCAGAGCCTATAAACCTTCTGATATTCTCACTTCGATGTCAGGCAAGACGATTGAAATGCTCAATACCGATGCCGAAGGCCGACTTCTGCTCTGTGATGCCCTGACCTATATTCAAAAATACCACCAACCCGATGTTTTGATTGATATCGCGACCTTGACCGGAGCCGCGATAGTCGCGCTGGGCAGAACCGTTTCGGCGGTTTTGAGCAATGATGACACACTCTATACTGACCTTTTCAAGGCAGGAGAGTATACCGGAGAACGCGTCTGGCGCTTGCCGCTCTATGAAGAGTATCGTTCGCAGCTGATTTCAGATGTGGCAGATATTGAAAGTGTGGGCGGGCGTTCTGCGGGAACGATTACGGCGGCGATGTTTTTGAAAGAATTTATTGATCCCGACCGGGCTTGGTTGCATTTGGATATTGCAGGAACCGCTGTGATGGAAGAAGAAATCGCACGTTATGTCAAAACCCCTTATATCCCCAAAGAAGGCGGCACGGGTACCGGCACACGCCTGCTATATACCTTTGCTGAAAACTTTGCCAGAAAGGCCTAAACGGGAACTTCAGCCATGCGTGATCTACCTCAAAAGACAGAATCTCCAGGTCTTTTGCCGCGCTTAAAAGTCGTGGGCCGTTGTTTAAGTTTGGCCTGTCCGCGTTGCGGTTGGCGTCCGATCGCGGGTTTGTTTTCCTTTCAAACCCGCTGTCCGGGTTGCGATTTGTTGATCGACAAGGGCAATGGCTTTTTATTGGGGGCTTTGCCAATTTCCTATGTGGTGTTTATCTTTGTCTGGCTTTTGCCGGTTTCGGCAGCCTGGATTATGAAAGCACTGACCTATCCTGTCGCTTTTGGGCTGATTGGGGTGGGAGCGGTGGTGATTCCTTTGCTGATTTACAATTATTGCAAACTGATTTCTCTTGCCCTCTATTATTTTTTCATGGTGGCGGAGTTGACTGAAACGTCTGAGAATGGCTGAATCTGTGAGCTTTGAGCTGGATTTAGACTGGGTAAGTCGTTATTTGCCCCATCAGGGTGCTTTGCAGCATTTTGTACACCATAATCCGCTGGCAGCATTTGAATCTCTGCCCTTTGAGGTGGCTTGCCAGCAAGCGCGTGAGCTCTACGGGGGATATTGTTTTTTAGAACAAAAACGCTATTTGGAATATCTTCAGCAGGGAAAGATCGCCTTGTCTGTTTTAGCGTCTGAATTAAGGGCTTGGTATTCTGAGCAGGAATCTCTTTCTGAGCAAGAATTACAGGCGCTTTTGCAGGTTTTTCTGAATCCCCCCCGTTTGAGCTTGAAAAATACGATTGAAAAAAAACTGTTACAGGAACCTCGCCAAGCGCTTCTCAGCGAGCTTAAAAGCCTGATCGCTGAAGTTGCAATTGCTGAGCCAATTTCTTCGACATTGACTTACCCCACCTATCGTGAGGTCATTCTTGCGCAAAAAGGGGTCGATATTGATACCCAGATCAATCCTTTGATGGCAAAATTTTTCAGTGCCTATGCTGATCCGGGCTGTGCTTATTGGAAAGTGGAGTATAAGCGAGAGGGTCTTTGGGCCTGTTTCCTTGAAAATTATCGCTCGCCTTATTTACTCGAAAATACCTTTGCCCGTATGCTTCACTTGGAATTGTTTCACTCTTCGGTTCAAGATCTTAATCCAGATCAGGCTTTGCTTTACTATCTTGAAGCCCTTCAGCTTCAACCTGAAAACTACAAAAAATACCTCTTGGCAATGGGGTTGCGTTTGCGCGGTTGGGCGGGTCTATTCAATCAGATGGAGCACGAGCCTGAGCAGCGTTTGGATGGTACTTCTTTTGTTTTGAAGGAGTTTCTCCTGGTCAAACTGGTGTTTGAGTATGTGGCCTGCAAGGCCTATCTTCCCCGTTTTGAAGAAAAAGTGCTTTTGTACCACCAGCTTGAACGGGCCAAGCAAAAGCAAGACGATCTGCAAGCCGAATGGCTTTATTTGAGTCTTCACTTTTTTGATTTGCATCTGGGGCCGGGCGAATGGCAGGCCTCTCCTACTGAGAAGAAAAGATGGCTGCATCTGTTGCGTGTTTTGCTTAAGGAACAGCGTAAATTAATTTACCAACGCGCCCTTGAGAAGACCTATGCCCTTGAGGTTCTTTCGGTTTTTAAGCAGGTGAAACAGCTTGAACAAACGGTTTCATCCCCTCCCGCTTTTCAATATATTACCTGTATCGATGATCGTGAAGAATCGTTGCGTCGTTATATTGAAGCCCAGGTGCCAGATTGTGAAACCTTTGGTGTGGCGGGTTATTTTGAAATGAATATGTATTTTCAAGCCCATAATGAAGTTCGTTCACGCAAACTCTGCCCGGGTGTGATTCAAGAAACTTTTCAGGTTCAACAGGTGAAAAAGAGCAAGGCTCAAGTTTCGCTCAGTCAAACCTATGCCAGAGTCTTCCGTAGCTATTCAACGCATTCCAAAATTTCATTTTTTGCTTATCTGATTACTGTGGTGACTGGTTTTCTCAGCGCGATTCCCTTTTTTATCAAGGTATTTTTGCCCTATTTAGATCTGGTTTTACGCCAATCGATACGTGCTTATTTTCTGCCAGAACAAGAGCTTGAAGATTTGATCTTTCATGAACAGGGCCAGGTATTGGGTTTGTCTTATGCTCAGGCCGCTGAAAAGGTTTATCAATTGCTGAAAACGATTGATTTACTTGAAAATTTCAGTGAATTTATCTATGTGGTGGGGCATGGCTCTTCAAGTATCAACAACCCCCATGAATATGCCTATAACTGTGGCGCCTGTGGCGGGGGAGAAGGACGGGCCAATGCCCGTGTTTTTGCGACACTTGCCAATACCCCTGAAGTACGAACTCTGCTCAAAGCCAATCATGCACTTGAGCTTCCCGAAACAACGATTTTTATCGCAGGGTATCATGATACCTGCCAGGACAGTTTGCTCTGGTCTGAACCGTCTTTAACCGCGCAGCAAAAGCAGCGCCACGCGCATTATGTCGCGAAAATGAATCGGGCCTTGAAATACAACGCTGCTGAGCGGGCACGTAAATTTTTTAATATTTCCAAGCGTCTGGGCATTTTAAGTGCGTTTAAACAGGTCTTCAAGCGTTCGAATGATTTGGCCGAGGCCCGACCGGAATACAACCATGCAACCCAGGCGCTTTGCGTGATTGGGCGGCGCAGCCTCAATCAACATATCTTTTTTGATCGCAGAGCTTTTCTCTGTTCCTATAATCCCGATTCGGATGATGGTTCTGTGCTTGCCAAAAGCATGGCAGCGGTCATGCCCGTCTGTGCGGGCATCAGTTTGGAATACTATTTCAGCAGTATGGATCCCGAAGTCTATGGCTGTGGCTCGAAACTGAGCCACAATATTACCTGTGATTATGCCGTGATGAGTGGCTTTGCCAGTGATCTTCGCTTGGGGCTTTCAAAACAGATGGTTGAAATTCACGACCCACGCAGAATTCTCTTTGTGATAGAAAGCGAACCCGAAATTGTACACGCAATTTTGTTGGAGAATCCACAACTCGAAAATCTTGTGAAAAACAGGTGGGTTTCTTTGCTTGTTTACCATGCGCGTACTGAAACCTTCTTTGGTTTTCAAAATCAGGGTTTTGTGCCGCTTGAAATTCCTGAAGCCGAATATTTGAGCTATGTTTGTTCAGAAAATATTCCCACTGATGCCAGCAACCTGATCCCCGTTGCTTTGTTGGAGAGACAACTATGCCCGTGAGCTATGCCCCTCTGTTTGGTGTTCCTCTGATTGTTTTGCCGCTTTTGATGTTTCTTTATGCCATTCTCGTGCGGGTTGTGAAGGTACGGAATTATTCCCGCTCGCTCAGCTTTTTGGCGATCTTGACCCAAATCTTGCTCTTTGCGTGTGCCTTGGGCACTTCGGCTTTTGTCGCCAGGCATGGAAACTATGACTTTTTACTTTTTAGCTGGATGCAAGATGCCAAACCTGTCTATCATCTGCAAATTCACCTTGAGCTTTCAACTTGTGTTTTCTTGCTCTTGGCGAGTTTTCTAAGTGGTGTGATCGGGCGTTTTTCGATCAGCTATTTGGCCTACGAAGAAGGCTATTACAAGTTTTTTATCAATTTCTATTTAATGCAATTGGCGCTCTATACGCTGATCTTAAGCGCTAATTTCTACTTTGTTTTGATTGCTTGGGAATTGCTTGGCTTGGCCTCAATCTTCCTGATCTCCTTTTATCAAGGCAGTCAAAAAACAGTAGACAATGCACTATTTGTATTGGGAATTTATAAATTTTGTGATTTGTTTTTAATTTTGGCGCTATTACTCTTTCAGCACGAACAACATGGCTTTATTCTTTCAAAAACTTCTCACCAGGCTTCCGTCTTTTTCCTTTGCGTGCTCTGTCTTGCCTCGATGGGAAAATCTGCTCTTTTTCCCTTTTCAAAATGGGTGCCTCGGGCCATGGAAGGGCCGACAACCTCCAGCGCGATCTTTTATGGGGCCTTGTCGATTCATGCTGGGGTGATTCTATTGGTCAAGTTTCGCGTCTTTTTTGAAGCCCATGTCTGGATTCATTTTCTGCTGTTTTGGATGGGCTTGCTTTCGGCTGTCTACGCCAGTTTGAAAAGCCGGATTCAAACCGATGTTAAATCGACATTGGCCTATGCCACGGTGGTGCAGGTCGGCCTGATCTATATGGAGTTTGCCTTGGGTTGGTATGAACTTGTTTTATTGCATACCGTTTCCAATGCGCTTTTGAAAACCTACCAATTTATTCGCACACCTTCCAATATTCACCATTTTCACCATCTTGAAAAAATGAATTACCATTTATTTGACCCCCATGGGTTGCATTTTGAAATGTTTTTGCCCCGTTCGACACGCATTTGGAGTTATAAACTGGTTTACCATAATTTTGGGCTGACCCTGGCTTGGCAGACGCTTTTAAAACCTCTGAAGCAGTTTCAGACTTTTCTGAACCACAAGCTGGAAGCGCTCACTGAGCGGTTGGTTCAAGTGCCGATTTTTCGCTCTCAAGCCCTGGTTTTGCTGATTGGGGGGAGTGGCGTATTGGGGTTGATCTGGCTGGAACGCCATGCCTTTATTCAGCAGTTGTATCTTTCCGGTGGTCTGCTTTTGGGGGCTTTGTTTTTTTCATTCTTGAGTTTGAAACACACAACCATTGAGCATTATCTTATCAAAATAAAATCCAGTTATTTTTGCGTTTCTGCAAGTGCGATCTTATTTTTTGGTAATCTAGAGCACTACAATGCGCTTTACTATTTTGGTCTCAACTTGATCTCTTTGTTCATTCTCGATTTCTTTATCAAGTATTTGTCCCGGCGTTTGGATCTTGACAGTCTTCAGGCCTATTTGGGTATTGGCAATCGCTATAAATATATCAGCATGATCGCGATTTCGATTCTGTTGATGCTGACGTTTACACCTGGATTTGCTTCTTTTATTGTTTTTGATGCTGTTTTAGAAGAAATATCTGAAAAATCAAAATTTATTATGATTTTCTTTTTGGCTGTCAATATATTGAATATGTATTCGTTTTTTAAGTTTATGTTTAAACTATTATTTGGTGAAACCCAGCAACATCTCAGTGAATACCCTGACTTTACGCCTTTTGAGCGTTTGAAGCTGGCGTTGTTGATCTTGCCCATGATTGCGGCGGGTTTATTGCCTTTTTTATAAGAAAGATCAAAAATACCATCGACGCGATAATAATCAAGGCTCTCAAGCGAAAGCAATGGTTATAGGCATATTTAACCCGTGTGAAAGAACTCAAACCTTGAGTGAAACTTCGCTCAAGGGGCCGGTTTTGACATTGACCTGAATCAGTCCCTCTGCTTTTTTGACCAGCTCACGGCATTCCTGACTGAGGTGGTAAAGATGCAGCTCTTTGCCCTGTTTCAGATATTTCTCGGTTAAGCTGTGTACCGCTTCAAGCCCTGAATGATCCATGATTCTTGAAGCTTCAAAGTCGATATAAATGGCCAGGGGATCGGCTTTGACATCAAAGGCTTCTAAAAAGTTTTGCACCGAAGCAAAAAACAGATAGCCTTTGATCTGGTAATGTTTGCCCCCCTCAGCGTCAAGAGAGGACTCGACCTGAATATATTCTGCTTTTTTCCAACTGAAGACCAGCGCCGAAACCACGATGCCTGCCAGAACCGCAGTAGCAAGATCCGTCAAAACAGTCACCCCAGAGACCAAAATCAAGACAAAGGCATCACTTTTGGGGATTTTGCCCAGAATGCGCAAACTTGACCATTCAAAGGTACCGATCACGACCATGAACATTACACCGACCAGTGCTGCCAGCGGGATTCGTGTCATCAGGGGGGCGGCAAACAAGATACAAGTTAAAAGTCCCAGCCCGGCGACGATACAAGCCAGTCGCCCCCGGCCTCCGGATTGAATATTGATCATGCTTTGACCAATCATGGCACACCCGCCCATGCCGCCAAAAAATCCTGTGATGATATTTGCGGTTCCCTGGGCCAGGCATTCGCGGTTGGTTTGGCCACGGGTTTCAGTAATTTCATCGATCAGGGCCAAGGTCATCAAAGATTCGATCAAACCAATAAAAGCCAGAATCAGAGAATAGGGCAGGATAATTTTCAGGGTCTCAAACGTCAATGGCACGGCTGGAATCTGAAATGCGGGCAGGGCAGCGTGTAAACTTTGTCCTTTGAGCATATCTGCGACCGTGGGGGTTTGGAGTTGAAAGAGGCCTACCCCCAGGCTGATCAGAACAATTGCGGCAAGAGAAGAGGGCACCGCGCGGGTCAGTTTGGGTAAAAAATGGGTAATGGCCATGGTCAGGGCAATCAGTGCCAGCATGGGGACTAAGATCTGGGGGGGGAGCCATTCCCCGTGCAGCCAACCCCAGTGACCTTCAGGGGTTTGGGTTTGCATTTGCGGAATTTGAGCCAACATAATCACGATGGCCAGACCATTGACAAACCCGAGCATGACCGGGTGGGGAATCATGCGCGAAAATTTACCCAGCTTGAAGAGGCCTGCCAGGATTTGGATTAGTCCCATCAGCACCACAGCGGCGAATAAATACTGTACGCCATGCGAAACCACCAGAGAAACCATGACCACGGCCAAGGCCCCGGTGGCGCCCGAAATCATACCCGGGCGGCCACTGAGCAGGCCCGCAATTAGGCTGACCATGAACGCCGCATAGAGACCCACCATGGGGTCTACCTTGGCGACAAAGGCAAAGGCAATTGCTTCGGGAATCAGGGCCAGTGCAACGGTTAAACCAGATAAGAGATCGGGTTTGAAATTTTGGGGGGAAAGATAAGCGCTTATTTTTTGCAACATTACGAGGTTAAACTTTCTTTTCATCAATAGAGGTATCAGACAGCTTTTTCAATCCATTTGGTTCAAAATAGGAGAATAATAAAAATCAATAATATTGCCTAAAATGAATGAAAACAGTAAATATTTAGATTAAAACATGCTTTGATTTAATCTTTTTTTGAATAGGTTTGAAATGGGGTGTGGGGAATCTTTTTTTTCATTGGAGCTCTCAGGTTAGCACAGCTCAGGCTGCGTTCGTAAGCCTTTCCAGCTTTTGCATCCGCTCGGCAACTAAAAATGTTTTTTGAGGGGGCGACGAAAGAATTGACGGAGGCCCTCTGTGATATTATATAATTCGATATATAGCGAAATATAAAAATGAGGCTCTCCGATGAAAAACCATCTCAGTTTGTATGTTTCCAATCTTGTGGCTTCGGCAGATTTTTACACCCGATTTTTAGGTGTGGAACCGGTTAAAATCAAAGCCGATTATGCCAAATTTGAGCTGCTCGACTCGGGCTTGGTACTTTCTCTGGTGCAGAACCCTGAGCGTGTCAACGCGGGATTTGGGCATGTCGGGTTTGTGGTCGAGAGTGCTGATGCTGTTCAGGCTTGGCAAACCCAAGCCGAGCAAAGGGGGGTTCAAATTGCCCTGATTGAGCAGCAGACCCGTTGCTGTTATGCCCTGCAAGACAAATTTTGGGTACATGACCCCGATGGGGTGCAATGGGAAGTGTATGCCTTCCATGAAGACAGCGAGTGGAATGATCCAGAATTCAGCTCTCAAGTGGTCAAGGAGCAGGCGCATGCCGTTTGCTGCTCCCAATAATCTTTTACAAAACACTCCCCTACAGAATCTTGAGTTTTTAACAAAAGCGCTGGCAGATCAAACCCGTCTGCGGATTTTGGCGCTGCTGAACAGCAGGGAACTTTGTGCCTGTCAGATTGTTGCCGTTTTTGAACTCGCAAATTCCACAATATCTAAGCATTTGGCGATTTTAAAACAGGCGGGATTGATTCAATCCCGTAAACAGGGCCGCTGGATCTATTTTTTTCTGCCCTCCCAACCTCGATCTGAAATTGCTGCGACCTTCCTCTGGTTGACGCAATTTTGGCAGAATGATCTCAGTTTAGAAGCTGATCAAATCAAGATTCAACAGATTTTGGAGCTGGATCCGGTTGCCCTCTGTCGTATTCAAAACGGAAAGGACTGTTGTTAGAAAGGTTTTTATGAAAAGTATTCTCTTTCTCTGTGTCGCCAATTCGGCCCGTAGCCAAATGGCCGAGGGCTTGGCCCGCCAAATCTTGGGGTCCGAGTACACGATTCAAAGCGCAGGCTCAAAGCCTTCATCTGTACATCCGCTGGCGATTCAGGCTATGTCTGAGTTGGGCATAGACACTGCTGTTCAGCGTTCAAAATCGGTTCAGGAGATCGACCTGAGCCAGGTCGATCTGGTCATTACCCTCTGCGCGGAAGAGGTCTGCCCGGTGGTTTCGGGGCCTTTGCAGCGCTTGCATTGGCCTTTGTCTGACCCGGCAGCCCCGGCGGAGAGCGAAGCTGCTCAATTGGCAAATTTTCGTATCATTCGCGAGCAGATCGCCGGGCGGCTGGCATTGCTGAAAGCCAGTCTGGAAGTCAAAGCGTTTCTTCAACCTGAAGAGTTTCATCTCAGTATTCGCAGCACAGATTTACCTGCCAGTGTGGCTTTTTACACGTCGTTGTTGGGGGCTCCCCCCAAAGAGTGGACACACCGTTATGCGATTTTCTACCGACCAGAACTCCAGGTTAATTTTGTGATTTTGGTGAATGATGGGCAGGAATTGCACCACGATACGCTGTATCATCTGGGGGTGGGAGTCCAAGACCGGCAGGCGGTCATTGAGGCTGAAGCATTGGCTGAACGTCAAAATTGGCTGATTCATCAACCGGCGCGTACCACCTGGCGGGGCACACCCTTGCATGAGCTTTGGCTCAAAGATCCTGATGGTAATTTAATTGAAATCTATGCCCGCCTGACTCCTGAAGAATTGGCGCAAATGCCAGAAGATCAAGCGCCGCTTTTTTTGACAAAAGGAGGCGCAGCATGAGCACAAAAGATCAAACTGTGGGCAAGTTGGCTTTTTTTGAGCGTTACCTTTCCCTTTGGGTAGGGCTTTGTATTGTTGGCGGCATTGGCTTGGGGCAGCTCTTGGGGCCTTCCATTCAAGTGCTCAGTAAATGGGAGATTTACAATGTCAATTTGCCCGTGGCGGTCTTGGTTTGGTTGATGATTTATCCGATGATGCTCAAGATCGACTTTGCCTCACTCAAAAACTGGAGTCAGCATGGCAAAGGTCTGGTGGTGACGCTCTCGGTCAATTGGCTGATTAAGCCGTTTAGCATGGCTCTCTTGGCCATGGTTTTTTTCAAGCATCTTTTGAGCCCCTGGATTTCACCGGACTTGGCCCAGGCCTATCTGGCTGGTGCGATTTTATTGGGGGCTGCGCCCTGTACTGCCATGGTCTTTGTTTGGTCGTATCTTACCGAGGGAGATGCCAATTTTACCCTGGTGCAGGTGGCGATCAATGACCTGATTTTATTGGTCGCTTTCATTCCGATTGTGGGATTTTTACTGGGGGTCAGCAATATTCAGATTCCCTATGGAACACTTTTTACTTCTGTGCTGGTCTTTGTGGTGATTCCGCTTGTGGCGGGTTGGTTGACGCATAAAATTCTTTGGGCCCGCAAGGGCCAAGTTTGGTTTGAACAGGTTTTCTTGCCCAAACTCAAGCCTGTTTCGATTCTGGCCCTGCTCAGTACCTTGGTCTTGCTCTTTGCCTTTCAAGGACAGCAGATTCTCAGCAATCCCTTGCATATTTTTTTAATTGCCCTGCCGCTGACTTTGCAAACCTATCTGATCTTTTTTCTGGCCTGGTTGCTGGGGCGAAAACTAGACTTACCCCACGCGATCTGTTCTCCTGCAGCGATGATTGGTGCCAGCAACTTCTTTGAACTGGCAGTGGCTGTGGCGATTGCGCTCTTTGGCCTGACTTCGGGGGCGGCCCTTGCGACCGTGGTGGGGGTTTTGATTGAAGTACCCGTCATGCTCTCACTGGTAGCACTCTCAAACCGTTGGAGATATTAAAATGCTCAAGATTTTTACCTGGCTGGCGGATGGGTTGGTCTTTTCGCTGTTGGGGCTCAGCCCCCAGAGTAAATGGGGCGATGCCCTGCATTTTTTTATCGAAGATACCACTAAAATCTATTTTCTTTTGGCGGTCATGATCTACGGCATCGCCTTGCTGCGGGCTTCGCTCAAGGTGGAGTGGGTACGTGATTTTTTGGCGCGACGTCATCGCCTGACAGGGTATGTGATGGGGGCGGTTCTGGGCGCAGTGACTCCTTTTTGCTCCTGCTCCAGCATTCCGCTTTTTTTGGGGTTTTGCTCAGCGGGAATTCCGCTGGGGGTGACCCTGGCTTTCTTACTGACCTCGCCCCTGATCAATGAAGTCGCGGTGATCATGCTTTTGGAGCTTTTGGGTTGGAAACTGACCCTTGCTTATATCTTCGTGGGCTTGATGACCGGTATGTTGGGTGGGGCTTTGCTTGACCTGCTCAAGGCTGAGCGTTGGCTGGTGCCAGAAGTGGCCAAGGTCTATGCCGCTGCTGCCCAAGCCCAGTCCAAAACCACTGAGCCAACGCTCAATACACGCTTAAGCTGGCGTGAACGGCATGAATTCGCCAAATCTGAACTGTTTGAAATTTTTGAACGGGTTTGGAAATGGGTTTTGATTGGGGTTGGTTTGGGCGCTGGCCTGCATGGTTTTGTTCCTGCTGGATTTTTTGAAGACTATTTGGGGGCTGGACAGTGGTGGAGTGTTCCTGCCGCTGTGGTACTGGGGATTCCGCTTTATTCCAATGCCACGGGTGTGATTCCGGTCATGAAGAGTTTATTGCTCAAGGGCATGCCGATTGGCACGACTTTGGCTTTCTGCATGAGCACAGTGGCGGCCAGTTTTCCTGAGTTTATTCTGCTCAAACAGGTCATGCAGTTTAAATTGCTGGCTTGGGTTTTTGGTTTTCTTTTGTTAGCATTCAGCCTGATTGGCTGGATTTTGAATCTTTGGGGCCCTGTTTTATTAAAATAAGTGAGGTATTGCAATGAAAACAATTTATGTTTTGGGTTCGGGATGTGCAAAGTGTCAGAAAACGGCAGAAATGATCGCCTCAGAAATCAAAAACCTGGGGGTTGAGGCGGTGGTTGAAAAAGATACTTCCATGGACAGTTTGCTGAAATACCAGGTCATGAGCACCCCTGCGGTGGTGATCGATGGGAAATTGGTGCACAGTGGGGGCTTGCCCCGTCGCGAACAGATTCTGGACTGGTTGAAGGCTTGAAAAACAATCGTTCTCAGGCTATGCTGAAGCCGTTTTAAATCGATTCTGCGCAGAGAAGAGGTTGAAATGCCAGAGACTTTCCCTTGCCCCCAATGTGGTTATGAGAATTCTGTGGCCGCTTTGAGCTGTTCGATGTGCAGCCTTGTCTTGCGGCGTTCTGCTTCCGCCAGTGTGACAGAGGTAGAAGGGGTTCGCCAGCCCTCTGCTTTTGAGGAACCCTTGCTTGAAACGCCGTCCGAACCTGAACACAAGTCTTGGATGGAACCTGTTTTTAAGACCAAATCCGCCAAACATCACTTGGGGGTGGGGCTGGTTCTGGCGGGTATTTTTTCGCTGCCTTTTTTTCTGTTTAAAAGCATTGGCTGGGTCTTTGAATCCGTGGTGCATGAAATGGGGCATACGCTGATGGCGTATTTTATGGGCAGTATTGCCCTGCCGGCCATTCGCCTGGATGGGCACGCCGTAACGGTTCATTTGGAACCTTCGTTTTGGTTGCAGTTGCTGGTCTGGTGGCTTTTGATTCTCACAACGGTCTGGTTTGGCTTCAGTAAACGCAAACCTTTGCTGATCAGTACCGGGCTGATGGCCGTGTGCTATCCCTTTTTTGCTTTCAGTGAAGCCAAAGAGTGGCTTTTTTTACTGGCTGGGCATGGGGGTGAAATGGCGATTGCCACGATTTTTCTCTGGCGCAGTATGGTTCCTACCTATAAGGTTCAAGAGGAAGAGCGCACGCTTTACGCAGCTTTGGGCTGGTATCTCTGGTTCCAGAACCTGATTATGAATTGGAACCTGGTCTATTCAGAGGAAAGCCGGGCCTGGTACACCGAAAATGGTTCCTTTGGCTTGGAAAATGATTTTGTCAGATTGGCCGATCATTTTGGTTGGTCGCTGCCGTTTTTGGCGGGGGTTATGTTTTTTTGTTTTCTGCTGGTGCCTCCCGCCGGTATTTTATGGGCCCGCTGGTCAGAGTTTGGGCGCTCGATCGTTGATTAATCCTGGGCCCCAGTTGGATACTTAGATTCAGTCGGGTTTTTTCTGGGCTGCTTCTTTCTGTTTGCGCACCGCTGAAAGTGAAACGACTTTGTTTTGACTGGCGACATGTTCATGCATGGCGGCCATCAGTTCGTGTTTGAGAGAGCCCAACATGCTATCCAAAAGGCTTTCCCATTGGCGGGGGTGGGTTTCCTGCATCAAGGATTCCATTGCCGCTGCCAGGGATTGAATCGTCATTTCAGAAAGCAGACTGCTTTCTGACGCCGCAGGTTGTTGCAGCAGTTCACGGTGCATCCAGCCAACTTCTTGCATGCGCTCCCAGAGTTCTTCTTGCAAAGCACTTTCTTGGGAGAGGGTGTCTTTGACCAATTCAAAGGTTTGAGGCGCAGCAGGGCTTTGCAGATGCTCATGGCTCAGACGCAAATGCACGTTTTCTGCGTTGAAGGAGAGTTCCAGGGTGGCCAGGTGGGTCTGGCTGCGGGCATGCTGGATCAAAAGGTAAATGACCGAAGGATCATCCAATGCAGAGGGGTAAAGATCAAAGATCAGGTAGTCTCCTGCGGGCAGAGAATACGCATTGTTTTTTTTCAAACGCCGACGCCTGCACCAGGCTTCGCGGCTGTGGTCAGGAAAAATCCGTTGAAAGGGTTGATGCATAAACACCTCATTTTAGGCTGCCTGTATACCTTACCATGATGGAGATTTGCTGACCAGTACGGGGTATAATGCTTTTATTTTGAGAGCAGAGGATCGTTTCATGTCAGAAAATTCTACGCCTGTTATCTTAGCCGGAGCGGCTGGACGCATGGGATTAGAGGCTGTTCGTGCCATTGTGGCCTCGCCCCAGACCCGTTTGGCAGGAGCCTTGACCCGTCAGGCTGGATTGGGTCAGGATATTGGCATTTTGGCGGGAATAGAACCCACAGGGCTTGAATTGACCAATCAATTGGCTTCTGTCTTGACCCATGCGCCCGCAGGGACTGTCTGGGTAGACCTGACCCGGGGTGAATCGGCTTATGTTCATGCCTGTCAGGCTTTAGCGGCTGCCTTGCCCGTCGTGATCGGTGCGACAGGGCTGACCCCCGCACAGATTGAAGATCTTCGTCAACGGGCTCAAAAGCAGCAATTGGGGGTTTTGTTGGCACCCAATTTTTCGATCGGGGCTTTGCTTTTGATGCGCTTTGCCCAGCAAGCCCGTGTTTATTTTGACTGGGTTGAGTTGATTGAATTGCACCACGAAAAAAAATTAGATGCGCCTTCTGGAACGGCTTTGAAAACTGCTGAACTGATTCATGCTGTGAAGCCTGTTGAGCATGCGGGAGAAGCCCATCCTGCCCGCGGTCAGCAGGTGCATGGCATACCGGTTCACAGTGTGCGTCTGCCAGGGCTGCTGGCCCATCAGGAAGTCATTTTCGGAGCCGAGGGCCAGACTTTGACCGTCCGGCATGACAGTACCCATCGCAGTTCCTTTATGCCAGGGCTTTTGCTGGCGATTGAAAAGGTCAAAGGCCTGAAAGAACTGGTCTATGGTCTGGAAAGCCTGATCTGAACCAGTTCATTCTTTCTGACGAGATATGTTAAGATATATTTAAGAGCTTGCGGATCGCCACAGCAGCGATTCCTGAATTTTTGCGTCATGTCTCTTTTTTTCTATACTTTTGACGCGCTGACTTTTTTAACAAAAGGATCGTAAAACCATGCAGATTACAGTTGATAATGCTTTTGAAGTGCTCGAACAGCATATTTTGCGCGATGGCATGAATTTTATTCTGGACTTTGACAAAAGTCATGGAAATTATCTTCATGATGCCAAAACAGGTACTGAATTTTTAGATTTCTTCTCATTCTTTGCCAGTTTGCCCATCGGCTTTAACCACCCCAAAATGAAAGATGCGGCTTATCAGGAAAAACTTCTGAAAGTTGCTCAGATCAAGCCCAGCAATTCAGATATTTATACCCTTGAAATGGCTGAGTTTATTGAAACCTTTGGTCGTTTGGCCGGAGATGATGAATTCAAGCATTTCTTCTTTATTTCAGGCGGCGCACTTGCCGTTGAAAATGCCCTGAAAGCTGCTTTTGACTGGAAAGTACGCAAAAATTTGGCCCAGGGCAAGGGTGAAAAGGGCACGCAAATCATGCATTTTCGTGAAGCTTTTCATGGCCGCAGTGGTTATACCATGTCATTGACCAATACAGATCCCAATAAGATTATGTATTTTCCCAAATTTGATTGGCCCCGGATCAGCAACCCCAAATGCATTTATCCCATGAATGAAGCCAATACTGCCAGGGTGATTGCCTCTGAAGAGCAGGCTTTGGCTGAAATTCATGCTGCGATCGCTCAGAATCCCGATGATATCGCTGCGATGATTATTGAACCGATTCAATCAGAAGGGGGCGATAACCACTTTCGACCCGAATTTTTGAAGGCCTTGCGTCAGATTTGTGATGAACATGAAATTATCCTGATTTTTGATGAAGTGCAGACAGGTTTTGGGCTGACCGGTAAAATGTGGGCCTACGAACATTACCCCGAAGCCCACCCAGACATTGTGGTTTTTGGTAAGAAATTCCAAATCTGCGGCATTATGGCCAATGAGCGTCTCAATGAAGTGGATTCAGTGTTTAAGGTTTCCAGTCGGATTAACTCCACTTTTGGAGGCAATTTGGTTGATATGGTGCGTTGTGCCCGCTATCTTGAAGTTGTGGCTGAAGAGCATCTGATTGAAAATGCCGCTGAAGTGGGTGACTATATTCTGGGCCAATTGCAAGGTTTGCAAAACGAATTTGCCTCGATGACCAATGCCCGTGGTCGTGGTTTGCTTCTGGCCTTTGACTGCCCGAGCAAAGCCTATCGCAATCAGCTGATTGATGTACTCTTTGAGCACCAGATGCTGGCGCTTTCTTCCGGTGAACAGAGTGTGCGTTTCCGTCCGGGTCTGGCCATGAACAAGAGCGATGCCGACAAGGGTCTTGAAATCCTTGCCAGCTGCATCAAGCAGATGGAAAAACAGGCTGTAACGGTCTGAGCAAAGCGATAAAACAAAGCCCCTGGTTCAACCAGGGGCTTTGTTTAAGCATATCAGAACAACAGTTTCCTTTGGGCCTGAAAAGAGCCTGTTTGGCTCTTTTCTTCGGCGATTTGTTCAGGGGGGGGCCGAGGCGCCAGCACTCAGGGGCTGTCCTTCATAGACCAGTTCAGCCTGGCTGACGAGCCAGCGCAAGGTCCGCTCCAATAGCAATCGATCTGCCAGCAGAGAAAGTTCTCCGCTTTGGCGTAGTTCGGCAGCCATTTCAGAGCCTTGGTGCCCAAAGCTACCAGCCAGTTCATCCAAGCTTTCCTGCCATTCTGCAGAACTCAGACTGAAACCTTCTTGAATTGCGACAGCACGTAAAACCAGTGCTCCAGCTGTGCGCCAGTAAGCTTCCTCACGCAGGTTTCGAAACTTCATCCAGGTGGTTTTGGCCTGTTCAATCAGTGATTCTTCAAGCCCCTGCTCTCGCAGAGCCGGATGGTCCAATCTTTCCCAATCTGAGAGCTGTTCTGCCTGAATTAAGTCCTCAGGCAGTTCAAACTCACAGGCAGGAACCAGTTTTGCCATCAGAAGTTCAGCAACGGTATCCTGCCAGTATAATTGGTTTTCTGCCAGCATTTCGTCATAAATTGTCTGCATCATGGTATCGGAATCTGAACCCTTGCCCACCAGAGCTGGAAAATGCTCATCCAGTGGGGGCAATTGTAAGCTGCAAACTCGGCGGATAAAAACATTGTAGATTGCTTCCCTACCACGCCAGGCTGGGTATTCATAGTCCATGGGCAGATGAGTCGTGATATCCACTGCATCTTCTGTTTTGTGGCCGATCAGGGCTTCGGCAAATCCCGGAAAAAAAAGTTCCGGTTCAATCAGAACTGGAAAATTGACCCGTGCACTCAGGGGGACAGGTTGTTGACCGACGGTCACAACAAGGTCGAGATAGACCCGGTCTCCCCAGGAAATTTCACGCGCCACAGTCTCTTCTTTTGCTGCCCCCAGTTGTAGATTAGAAACCCGCTCCAGTAAATCTTCCTGATCGGGAACGGGTACAGGGGGCACTTCCACTCGAATTCCGCAGTATTCAGGCAGGGCGACTTTGGGTAAAAGCTGTAAAGCCGCCCGAAATTCCAATCCCTGTTCAGTGAGCTGCAGCTCAGACAGATGAGGTGCGGCCCAGAGAGCATAGTGCCGTTCTTGTAAGTAAGCGAGCAGAACAGACTGCGTCAGAGCAAGCTCAAGGGCTGAGCCATTTAACCCTTGAGCCAAGCACTCATCATATTGAGGTTGAAGCTCGGGCAGGGGAATTTCAAATTGAAGGGTCTGATGCCCCGGCACCTGCTCCAAAATTTCAAAAGCCATCAGTTGCTCCAGAACAGATCCCGAACCAGGCCTGTGGCTGCGGAAACACCTGCCCCAATCTGACTCACCACGGGTATATTGCTGGCAGCGACAATTGAACCTGCCGCTGTGACTCCGCTCAGAACGGCACGGCCTACTGAACCATTGCCATTCACGGCATTGTAAATATCTACTCCAGCCTGAGCTGTATCAGCAGCAGCAACCACGACATTCAGCCCGGGAACAAAGCGGCCTCCCGCTCTTCCGGCTGCTCCTGCTGCGGCATGAGCGGCCGTGGGAACGGCACGGGTGGCAACCCTGGCTGTGGTAGAAATACCACTGCGGGCTGCGGTTCGAGCTGCTGCGGTTGTGGCATTGGCAACAGCCCGTGAACCGCCGGTTGCAGCTGCCTGAGCTGCTGAACGGGCAATTTCTGGTGCTGCGGCACGGACTGCCGTAGCGGCTGCCCTGTTGCCTGAGCGGGCTGCTAGGTTTTGAACTGCGCGGGTGGCTGCTCTTTCTCCCGCAGCTGCGGCCCGAGCTTGTGCGACACCACTGGCGGCAGTAGCTGTTGCACCCACCGCGCCGATAATATTGCTGGCATTGGGATCATTCACAGCATTGTAAATGCCTACTCCTGCAGCAGCAACGCCCAAACGGGGCGCAGCGGCTCCTATTACTGAACCTGCCCGGCCTCCTGTTGCGCCTGAGCCAGTAACCCGCTGGGCGGCCTCAACAAAATTGGCGCCAGCATTTGCGCCCCGTTCAACGCGTTGGGTGGCTGTTGCGATGGTGCTCAGGGTGCTGTTGACATTTGAATTTCCAGAGGATGATGTGTTTTGCCGGGGACGGGCGGCGTTATATGCTTCTGGGTTGGCTGGGCCGATGCTGGGGGCCGATGTGTTTCTTGGTTGGGGCAGCGCAGAAGGGGGAGCCGGTGTAAACGGAGCGGTTGGGGTAACTCTTCTTTCTATAGACGCCATATCAAATTCTCCAGATTAGATTTCAATGGGGAAGCCCTTTCCATTATCTTACCCAAAGGTCTCAAAAAATAAACAAAATAATAGAAAAATGTATATTTAATCCACGCACAGACCATCAAGATTGGGATCTTCAAAGAGTTTGACCCGGCTGATTTCGCTCACTTCACCCGCACTGCTGACGCGATAGCTGACCGCATAGTGGGGGTGGGGGCCACAGCCAAACTGTTGGAAGTCAAAGAGATTGACGCGGTAATTTTCGCCTTCTTTGACCACGGTGGTGGGTACGAAAGACGTGCTGAAATAGCGGAACTCAGGGCGCAGATCAATCATGCCAAAGTCCCGGCTGCTCATGGCGCGTTTGTCAAACTCATAGAGCGGGGTGGCTGTGGTCAGCGCTGTGGCAAAGGCCAGTGCTTCTTCTGTCGATTCAACCGGCGCAAAGATTTTACGGAAGGCCTCTGGGGTATTGATCTGAACGGTTTTACCGCCCTGTTCAGTGAGTAGAATCTTACAAAAACCGCCAAGGCCCCCTATCATCGCGAGGCCATTGCCAGATTCGCATTGAAATTTCTGGCCCTGGGCCAAAGCCAGTGCAGGTTTTAAGCCGCCCAAGGATTCAGGGGGGGTACGCAGGCCTGTCAGCCCCCATTCTTTTTGCAGACTTTCAAACTTGGCTTCATCGATGGCCTGGGGCGGTAGGGGG
The DNA here is from genome assembly GCA_002783405.1 of bacterium (Candidatus Blackallbacteria) CG13_big_fil_rev_8_21_14_2_50_49_14. Classification (NCBI taxonomy): domain Bacteria; phylum Candidatus Blackallbacteria; species bacterium (Candidatus Blackallbacteria) CG13_big_fil_rev_8_21_14_2_50_49_14. The sequence continues at coordinate 97,786 of PFGG01000074.1, forward strand.
CGTACGCGGGGATCTGCGGCGGGGCAATTGACCGGCTCTGCGGGGCAGGTTTTATCACCTGCTACCACGGTATATTCGCCATGACAGGCAGGGCAAAGCTTCACATTGCTGAGCATACCTGCTGCACTGGCCGAGGGGCTGGGTTGAACCGCCGTCGCCGAAGCTGAGGGGGGCTCAGAAGGACTGGCGGCAGGTTGTGATGGTTGACAACTGACACTGAAAAAAATCAAAATAACAGCAGTTCCCAAAAGGGTGACTGCGGTGCGTTTCTGATACATACGCACACCTTTCTCGCTCACATCTTGCTTTATAATAGCCCATAACAGGCAAACTGCGAAGGAAATATCTCACAAACCAGAGGGGAGGCAGTTACAATAGGAAGGTGACATTTTTTACCCCCTCACGCTTTACACTTTACGGTTCACAGCTGCTGGATCAGCATATCCAGCGGGATTTGCGCATGATTGTGCAATCTTTGCGTGAACGCTGGCCCGAACATACGATTGAAGCCATTGTGCTCAGTGGTGGCTATGGGCGCGGAGAAGGGGGAGTACTTCGTAAAAATGGTCAGGAATATCCCTTTGATGATTATGATCTGCTGGTGGTGTTCCGGCAGATACGTTCTGCCGACTTGCAGGCCTACAATACCTCTCTGCACAATGCTGCCCAGGCTTTAAGCCAACGAACTGCTTTCAAGGTTGATATTGCCCCGGCCTGTGATATTGAAAGTTTGCGCAAAGCTCCCTTTAATCTTTTTTGGTATGAATTGCGCCATGGGCACAAGGTGATTTGGGGCCGCCCCGAGGTCATGGAAAATCTGCCTGATTTTCCAGATGCTGAATTGCCAGCCAGTGAAGCCTTTAAGCTTTTGCTCAATCGGGGCGTGGAGCTGTGGCGGGTGATTGAAGCCGGTATTCCCCTGCGTGAAACCTGGTTAGATATACGTTGGGAGCCTTTGTTGATGGCTTTGCACAATGCGGTGATCAGTATCGGCGACAGTCTCTTGATTCTCAATCAGCAGTACCATTGGTCATATCAGGAGCGGGTTCAGATTCTGAAACGTTATTTTCAGCAGGGCCACGGGTTACCTGAGGCCTCTATGTTGACTTTTCTTTACCCAGAGGCCATTCAGTATAAGCTTTCACCCTCCGATTACCGGGATTTACCTGTGGAATGGGTGGTGGGCAAGCTCGAAGTTGTGCGCAAACTGTTTTTAAACTATTTTTATTTCAGTTTGCAGCATCTCGGCATGCCGGTTCAAAATGTCCAAACGGCCTATCCTGAGGCGGTAAAGGCCCATTTATACCACCGGCCAGGTTTGCGCCAACGCTGGCAGAATTTTCAGCAGAACCGCACATATTTTAAAAGCTGGGATTGGGCTTCTGCTTGGAACTGGCACCCTCCCCACCTGCGCTTTTTAGCGGCCTTGCCCTATCTACTTGAAAATGGAGCGCTTGAACCAGGCCCTGAACTGGCAGGCCTCTTTCCCGGCTGTGGCGCTCAGCCCGATTTGGACACGCTCAGGCAGTTTTTTGAGCGTGAATGGAAGATGATTCTTTAGCAGTAAATCGGCTGATAAACCTGGGCGGCGGAGACTTGAAACAGTTCATCTTTTTCAAGCAGATAGCCCGTCAGTTTCTTGCCGTAGACGCAGCCTGTATCCAGGCCGATCAGAAAAGGTTGGTTGTTCCGGCGGATATAGACCAGTCCCTGGCGGGCATCATGCCCGAAAATGACCCCTCGCTGACCGGTATAGACCTCATGCCAATGCGGGGCACTGAGATTGCCCATGGGCCAATGGCGCATCAGCAATGCCATTTCGGAAGTTGTTTTTTCGACCTCCCCGCTGGGATGCAGGCCGGCATGCACGACAATAAACGGGTCCAAATCTAAAAAGAGCGGCAACTTTCGCAACCAGCTCTCCCAGCCTGGGGCGCGCTGATCAAGACAATCGACAATCCGTTCATGTTTGGGGCGAGGTTCTACTTCGCCATCGCGAATTTTCAAGAGCCAGGCATCGTGATTGCCCAAGACAGCCTGCATGCGGTATTGCTGAATCAGCTCCCAAACGCCTGAAGGGTCGGGGCCTTTGGTGAATAAATCCCCGACCAGAATCACCCGGGTGGGCTGAACGTTTTCAAGCAGTTTTTGAAGCTCACGGGCACAGCCGTGAATATCTCCGATCACCAGGGTTCGATTTTCACTCATGCCTGTGCCTCCAGCAGGGCTTGAACCAAACCTTCGGCACTGGCGTTTTCGGCCAGAATATCTACCCTGCCGAGGGCCTGCTTGGCTGCTTGTGCTGTGATCGGGCCGATGACCGCTATTTTGCAGTGTGCTGCTGCTTTCAGCCAAAGCGCGGCAGGAACGATTTCAGCAAAATGGGCCACCGCAGAGGGGCTTGCAAAGGTCAGAATATCCACTTCTTCTTTTTCGAGCCAGCTGAGCAGGGCTTGGGTTTCCTCAGGTTGGGGTGTCAGGGTTTGGTAGATGGGCAGAGCGCTGAGCAGGGCCCCTGCTGCGCTGAGACGTTCTGCCACAAGTTCTCGGGCATGCAGCGCATGCAGATAAAGCACGCGCTGACCGCTGAGATTGTGTTGGCAGAGCATTTCGGCTAAATCTTCAGCTTGATGATGGGCTGGGTAAAGTACGTTCTTTCCGCTCAGTTTTTGAAGTTCGGCTGCGCTGCGGGCCCCCACACAGGCCAATTTGAGTTGGCCAAGGGTGGACTCTGGGTTAAGATGCAAAGCGTGCAGACGCTGGGCCAAAATCTCTACGCTCTTGCGGCTGGTGAGCACCAGCCAATCAAAGTTTTGAATATTCAGCAGGGCCTGATCGAGGGCCGTTGTATCGCTGAGGGGCTCGGTCTGAATCAAGGGGCAAATCAGGGGCTGTGCACCGTAAAGGTACAGCAGGCTTTCCAGCTCCTGGGTTTGAGAGCGGGGGCGGCTGACCAGAACGCGTTGACCGGATAAATGCGATTGAGCGGTACTGAGCATAATCCCTCAGAGGTATTTTCTTCCTTTTTTCAGTATAAGGGAAAAGCCGGGTATTCTGCGATCCCTTTTATGCAATGCGGGTTTGAGAGTTTGAGATTAAGGCTGCTTTAACTGAATTTAAGAGGATCATACCGTCAGATCAGATGGATTTTGGGCGAAGATAGACTTAATACCCGATGGGAGTTGCACGATGTCTATTGGCGAGAACATGAATTTTTATTTGGATAAGGCCATGAAATGGGCGCGGAATAACGAGGGCCAGGCTTCATTTCTGGAAGAAACCGACACAAATCACGATGGTCAACTCACTGTACAGGAACTGAAACAGAGCTTTGATGGCAACCATGACGGCTATTTGGATGCCCAGGAACTCGAACAGTTGGCGATCAAAGCGGGGGGCGCTGATTTTGATAAAACCACGATTAAATCGCTGGGAGCAGCGCTGGCCACAGCCCAATCCGAATTGCCTCTTTTCAGTAAAAACGATGCTGGAGAATGGAACAGCAGTGCTGAGTTGAAATCCTTCCAAACCCAAGCCGTGACGGTTTTGCCCTTTTCTGATCGTACTTTGGCTTCCCGGGATTTAAAATCTGTGGCCCAGGCCCGTCAGGGCTTGTTTCGCGTTCAGGAGCAGGTCGGAAACTCCTGTGGAACCACTTCACTTTCCATGCTATTAAAATATTTTCAAGGCCATACCCTCGAAAACAGCGTGCCCACGATCGACAAATACATCCGTGCCAAGGGAACCCTTGAATTTGTCTTGCCCACGGGTAAAATCAAGTCTGTTGAATTGGATGGCTATACGGCCCCCCGCGATATTGTCAAATATGCCAATCAACGGGGCATGCGCGCAGGCTTGAAAAACAACAGCTCCCTGGCAGATCTCAAGGGAATGCTTGAAAAAGGGGTGCCCTGTCTGTGTTTAACCGATTGGAATTTCTCAGAAAATGGCAGCCATCCTAGCCAAGCTGAGCCTGATGCCCAGTCTTTGCATTGGGTAAATGTGATCGGTTATGAGTATAAAAAAACAGGTTCAAGCCGGGCACGGCCTGAACTCTATTTTAAAATTGCCAATCCCCATGGCATTGTCCAGACGGTTTCAGCCAAAGATTTTGACAAGGTCTGGGCGGGCACCGGGCCCGGTCTTGAGCAGAAAGTCACGGGCAATCAGCGCATCAATACCGGCATGCAACGCCTGTTTGTGGCCATGGTGCCCCGTGATGAAGAGGCGCTTGTGATTGCCCCCGATGGAACCCGCCACAAGGCAGGCGCTATTTCTGTGCCCACGGGTAGCGATGGCATTCGTGGCAGGCTTGCGCAGGTGGGCTCAGAACTGATGCAGAAAGCCGGTGAGTTTCAGGAAAACCTGGCCCAGAGAGGGGGGCAACTGATTCAGGAAGCCCAGAGCGGCTGGGCCAAAGACGGGGTTTGGGGGGCTCTCAGCCATCTCTGGAGCGGTGATGCCAGTCAGGTTGAGGCCATTCGCAAACGGGCTAAAACAGCTACTGTTGAACAACGGGCAGAAATCGTCAATCATTTGCTCAGTGCGGGGATCAACCGCAGCCATATTCAGGATTTGGTCTATAATATCCTCAAAGATACCTCCTGGGAACAATTCCCCGAGCTGATCGGCCAAATCGACATGCGTAAATTGGCCTCCCGCCTTGAAAATGATACCCAGGCCGGGCAGGTTTTGGCTTGGATTGCCAAAACAGAAGTTAAGAATGGCAAAACGGGGCCTAAATTTGACGCTTTTGCGGTGTGTTTGGCTCAAAACCACCGTGAAGCCGCGATTGAAGCTTTTCTTAACAGTCATTTTACCCGTGAGGGTCAATTGCTTCACAAGGTGCCTGCTGCTGCCGTGCGTCTGATGGTTGAAAAATTGATGGAGGGTGTCACCGACAGTGCTGAAGAGACGGCGATCTACCATCTGCTTCAGGGGACTTCCTGGGAGCAGTTTGATCAGGTGCTTTCTCGCCTGAATATGGGCGGGGTGGCCTCTGAACTTGAGAATGCCCAGGAGCTTGGCAATTTAACGGCCTGGGTGACTGAATTGGGCATGAAAACCCAACATTGGAGTGGCTTGTCGGAAATTTTGACCCAATTGGAGAGTACCTTGGAATATACCCGCGCCGATGATGTCTTGGGCACTGCTTTGACTGCCACTTCGGTCAAGGGCCAATTGAATCAGATTCCAGCTCATTTGCGCAAACGCATGATTGATTTACTCGATGACCGTACCCGTTGGCGTTCTGATGCGGCCATTCAAGCTTTGAATGCCCTGCAAAAAATAAAATAGAGGCCAGGACTCACGAAAGTGAGTTTTAGATGAAATACTTCATTTTGAGTGGTGTTCTTCTGGGCGGAATGGCGGCCTTTCCCGCCCAGGCGGGTGAAACGGGCCTGCTTGAAAAAGCACAACGCGCAGCGCATCAATGGTTGCAATTCACCTCCTTTTTTCATGTTTGACAGCTCGGATTGAATGGCCCATGTTTCAAGATTTGCCTGAGAGTCTCGCTGAACTTTCCCAAAAAAATTTTCAGAAGAGAGCCTCACCTCAGCCCTCTATCCGCTATTCTGATTCAGTTTTCATGTGAACAGGGGGTTGAGACTTTTGGGGGGATGAAGTATAGAATAGAAGATGACCTGAGATTGAGAAAGTGCATCTGCAATGAAACCTGTTTTACTGAGCTTGGCTTGTTTTGGTTTGTTGAATTTCTTGCCTGCCCAGGCCGCTGCGCCCGATGGGGTTGAAAAAGCCAAGCTTGCCGCCCAGCACTGGCTGGCTTTGACCGATCGGCAGCAATATGCCCAGAGCTGGCAGCAGGCAGCCGGCTTTTTTAAAGCCTCAATCCCGCAAAGTACCTGGGTCAAAGCCTTGAAGACCAACCGTGCCCCTTTGGGACGGCTCAAATCCCGCCAACTGAAGTTTTCGGCTTTTACCAAAACCTTGCCCAAAGCTCCCAAGGGAAATTACGTGCTGCTGCACTACCGTTCGGTTTTTGAGCGTCAAGCCAATGTTACAGAAACGGTGACCACACTTTTAGACAAAGGTGGGGTCTGGAGAGTGGCGGGCTATTCAATTCAAAGATAAACGCCCACCCAGCAGGGCTGAGCGGGCGTTTTGAATTTTGGGTTTAGACGCCGCGGCGTTGGGGGGGGCGATTGCCACCGGCCTGGGAACGGCCCCGGTCTTTATAGCTGGCGCTGGCTAAACCTTTGTGGGCGGGTTCAGCGCGTTTTTCACCCCAGTTTTTACCTCGTGAGCTGGGTTTGGCTGTACCGGCAGGTGCAGCCCCCCGGCTGGGGGCTTTGAAACCATGTTGTGCGGGCAGGGGGGGCGCTGCTTTGAGAATGGGCAAATCGCTGGGCACCTTGCTGACAGGTACGGGCTTGCCGATCAGTTTTTCAATGCTGCGCAGATATTTTTCTTCTTCAAGGCTGGTAAAGGTCATGGCGTCGCCTGTTGCGGCGGCCCGACCCGTGCGGCCAATGCGGTGCACATAATCTTCAGCATGCACGGGGGTATCGTAGTTGATCACGTGGGTGACATTTTCAATATCCAGGCCACGGGCCGCGATATCTGTGGCGACCAGTACCTGACAGGCTCCACTGCGGAAGTTTTCCAGGGCACTCAGGCGTTGGGCCTGGCTGCGGTCGGCGTGAATCCGGGCGGCTTCAATGCCTTGGCGAATCAGTTGCTTGGCAATCCGGTCTGCTCCGTGGCGGGTACGGCTGAAGACAATCGTCGAACCGGTTTCAGCGTGGCGCAGCACATGTACCAGCAGACGAAGTTTCTCGGGGCGTTCAACCCGGTAAACGGCCTGGCGTACGCTGCTGGCGGTGGTATTGCGTGAACCCGCGACGATCAGCTCGGCATTGCGGGTAAATGTGCGGCCCAGTTTTTCAATTTCGGGGGGCATGGTGGCTGAATAAAGCAGGGTTTGGCGAGCTGCCGGCACTTGGGATACAATCCGCTTGATATCTGGCATAAAGCCCATATCCAGCATGCGGTCGGCTTCATCGAGCACCAAAAAGCGAATGTTTTTCAGGCTGAGCACGCCATTGCGCAGATGGTCGAGCAGACGGCCTGGGGTGGCCACAACGATGTCGAGCCCTCTTCTCAGTTGAGATTCTTGGGGGCCGGCTTTCACACCGCCATAGATAGCTGCGCTGCGTACGCGCATAAAGCGACTGTAATCTTTAATTGCCACATCGATTTGTTCTGCCAGTTCGCGGGTGGGGGTAATGATCAGGGCTTGCGGCAGTTTTTGGCCGGGCTCCAACTGGTGCAGAATGGGCAGGGCGAAGGCGGCGGTTTTACCCGTGCCTGTTTGGGCACAGCCAATCACGTCTTTTTTTTGCAGGAGCAGGGGAATGGTTTTTTCCTGAATGGGGGTGGGGGTTTCATAGCCCATGGCCTTCAGGCCCTTGAGCAGTTCAGGATGAAATTCAAATTGGTTAAAACTCATGGAGATCTTTCTTATCATCAGATTGGGGCTGGGAATTATCCGAAGGAAACGGCTGCGGCGGGGTGCCGGAAGAAGGCTTGCTGCGGGAGAATTCGGGCGCTGACAGCAGGCGGCGTGTATTTCCGCATTTGAAATGGCTTTCAGCCCAAACTTCACCTTAGCACAGATAGCGCCTTGCTGTCGATGAAATGGAGGGCTCGGTGGATCTTGCTTCCCATAGCCGCTTGGGTCTGAATCAGGTACGCTGATAGCAGAATCTGAATGAAATGGCCCATTTTCCATGAAACTTGAAGACGAAGTTAAACGTCGCCGCACCGTGGCGATTATTTCCCACCCCGACGCGGGTAAAACGACCCTGACTGAAAAATTTCTGCTCTACGGCGGTGCCGTACAGGAAGCGGGGGCTGTGCGTGCGCGCAAAAACCAGCGTTCGGCCACCTCCGACTGGATGGAAATGGAACGCAAGCGCGGCATTTCGGTCACTTCGACCGTGCTGCAGTTCCCCTATGGCGAGTATATGATGAACCTGCTCGATACCCCCGGTCACCAGGATTTTTCTGAAGATACCTACCGTATTCTGACGGCAGTGGATTCGGTGATCATGGTGATTGACGCGGCCAAGGGGATTGAAACCCAGACCCTCAAACTTTTTGAGGTTTGCCGCAAGCGTATGATTCCGATCTTTACGTTTATCAACAAGATGGATCGCCCCACCCGTGAACCCCTGGATTTGCTCGATGAAATTGAAAAAGTACTGAATATCGGGGTGTATCCGATCAATTGGCCCTTGGGCACCGGCTTTGATTTTAAAGGCGTGTTTGACCGCCTGGCGGGCCAGGTGCATTTGTTTGAACGGACAATTGGCGGGGCCTATAAGGCACCCGTGGCCGTGGGCCAGATCAGCGACCCCTTTGTGGAAGAAACCCTCGAACCTGAGGCCTATGCCCAGGTGGTAGAAGAGCTTGAAATGCTCGATATCGCCGGGGAGAGTTTTGACCACAGCCAGGTGCTTTCGGGGGCGATTACGCCAGTTTTCTTTGGCTCGGCCATGAACAATTTTGGCGTGCAGCTGCTGCTCGATAATATTTTCAAATACGCCCCTCCGCCCGGCCCCTATCCCAGTTCGCTGGGTGAGGTTTCACCCACCCGCGAAGATTTTTCGGGCTTTGTGTTTAAAATTCAGGCCAATATGGACCCCAAACACCGTGACCGGATTGCCTTTGTGCGCATCTGCACGGGCAAATACAGCAAGAACCTCTCGGTTTACCATTCCCGCACCGGGCGCAAGGTCAAACTCTCCAATGCCCATGCCCTGTTTGGGCAGGAGCGTGAAACCGTAGAAGAAGCCTATGCCGGTGATATTGTCGGTCTGATCAGCTCGGATCGCTTTGGCATTGGCGATACCCTCAGTGAGACTTCGGGTCTGACCTATGCGGGGATTCCCTATTTCGCACCCGAGCATTTTGTCTTTCTCAACAATCCCAATCCCTCCAATTACAAGCGCTACCGCGATGGGCTGGATCAGCTCCTGCAAGAGGGCGTGATTCAGGGCTTTGAACTGAATACCCACTCGCAGAACAACTATGTGCTGGGGGCGGTCGGCCCTTTGCAGTTTGACGTGGTGCAATACCGGCTTGAAAACGAGTACAAGGCCGAAACCGAGAAAGTTCCCGCCAATTGGAGTGTGCTGCGATGGGTGGATCCTGAAGTCGATCCCAACCGTCTCGACCGCTCAATTCTGCCTGTGGGCGCCATTTCAGGCAAAGACCGTGATGGCCATGCCGTGATTCTGTTCAGCAATGAATGGTCGCTGCGCCTGTTTCAGGACAAGCAGCCCGAGATAAAACTGGCAGACACGCCTTTTCGCGCGGGCCTGGTCGGGCAAAGTCACTAAATTTTCCGCCCTTTGTTACAAGCGCCTGGCACAAAGCCAGGCGCTTTTCCGTTTTAAATGAATTTCTAATCAAAATATTCAATGTAATTTGAGTCTGAAACCCAGCTCCAGGCTTATATATTATTAAAATATAAGCATAAATATATTTTTTGTGATATATTAAGAAGTATGAACATTTCAGAATTTAACTTAAACTATGGCCTGATCGGCAATTGCCAGATCAGTGCGCTGGTCTCTCAACAGGGCAGTATTGATTGGTTGTGTTTGCCCCGTTTAGACAGTCCCAGTAGCTTTGCCCGTATTCTCGATCCTGATCAGGGCGGGCATTTTGCTGTCATCGCGCAGCAGCCGGCTCAAATTTCACAGCGCTATCTGCCCAATACCAATATTCTTGAAACGCTCTATACCTGTGCTGATTATGCTTTCAAGGTCGTTGATTTTATTCCCCGTTACAGCCATCGGGGGCAAATTCAGCGCCCGATTGAGCTGCATCGTCAAGTCATTCCCCTTCGAGGATCGGCCTCGCTTAAAATCGAGTTTAATCCCCAGCCCAATTATGCACGCGAAAAGGCCAGAATAGGGCATTATGCCCGCAGTTTGCGGGTAGAGAGTCAAGACCAGACCCTGTATCTGCACACCAACCTCAGTCTTGAAATCATTCTCGCCCAGGGATGGCATTTGCTCCAGAAACCCGCATATTTTGTACTGACCTGTGATTTTCCCTTGGAGCAAGAACTGAAGAGTTACAGTCATTTTGCACTTGAAGAAACGACCCGTTATTGGCAGACCTGGTCCAAGCACTGTGCGATTCCGCCCCAGTATCAGGCCGAGGTGATTCGCTCTGCCTTGACCTTGAAAATGCATTTGTTTGAGGATACGGGAGCGACCATTGCAGCCACCACCACCTCGATTCCAGAAATTGCCGGATCGGAGCGTTGTTGGGATTACCGTTTCTGCTGGATTCGTGACAGCTATTTTGTGATTGATGCTTTCAGTGGTTTGGCCCAGTTTGAAGAAATGGAAAAATTTATTCTCTTTCTCAAACAGCTTTGCAGTCAGGGCATTGAGTCGTTGCAACCGGTTTACAGTATTTTGGGCGAATCGCACCTTGAAGAACAGTGTCTTACCCATTTGGCAGGGGCTGCGGGCACTGGCCTGGTAAGGGTCGGCAATGCCGCTTATACCCACCAGCAATACGATATCTATGGCGAAATGATTCTCTCAATGTATCCCCTTTTCTTTGATCAACGCCTGAACTATGGTGAAACCCATTCCCTGCAGGAAGAATGGCATTTGGTTCAGGAATTGGTGGAGGCTGCAGAAAAGGCCTTTGACAAAACTGACAGTGGGATTTGGGAGTTTCGCAATGAATTCAGGCACCATACCTTCAGCAAGCTGATGATCTGGGTGGCGCTGGATCGGGGCGCAAAAATTGCCGTGCAGATGGGCGATCCGGCTCAGGCCAGAGATTGGAAAACACGTGCGGATCAGATGCAAGCGGTGATTCTTTCACGGGCCTGGAATCAGGACTTGGGCATGTTCGCTATGTCCTTTGAAGGGGCCGATGCCGATGCCAGTATTCTCTTGATGCCCATTATGGGCTTGATAGCTTCTCATGACCCTCGCTTTGTCTCTACCGTAAAAGCCTATCAGCAGCGTCTGATGTGCAATGGGCATGTCTTTCGCTATATTGCTGCCGATGATTTTGGTCAGCCTGAATGCGCCTTTAATTTCTGTACCTTTTGGATGATTCACGCCCTTTATCTGATTGGAGAAGAAACCCAGGCCCGTGAGCTTTTTGAAAATATTCTGACTGCAGGGAATCATCTGGGACTGTTTTCAGAGGATACCCATCCTCAAACCGGGAAAATGTTTGGCAATTTTCCCCAGACCTATACCCATGTGGGCATTATTCAGACCGCAAAACTACTGACAGGAAACCGATCAACCTATGCGTTGGATTATCGTTAGCAACCGACTGCCCCTCTCTATCACTGCCGAAGGCCAGCTGAGCCGGGCCTCAGGGGGGCTGGTCACCGCTTTGTCAGGCGTTCACAATGATGCGGATCAGCTGTGGGTGGGGCTTGCTCCAGGCGATATGACCCCTGAGCAGTGGGCTGAGCTTGAGCCTGCTTCTACCCAGGGCTATTTCCCTGTGTTTATTGAAGCTGAGCTCTACGATCGCTCTTATAATGGCATCGCCAACGATGTCTTTTGGCCCCTGTTCCACTATGAGGCCAGTCTGATTAAATATGATCCTGAAAATTGGGCGGCCTACCGTGAGGTCAATCAAACTTTGGCGCAAACTGTGGCAGAAATAGCCCAACCCGGTGATTTGGTCTGGATTCACGATTTTCATCTTTTTCTTTTGCCGCAAATGCTGCGTCAGCTTCAGCCAGACTTAAAAACAGGATTTTTTCTGCATATTCCCTTTCCCAGTTCTGAACTCTTTCGTCAATTACCGGTTCGGCATGAGGTTTTGGAAGGCATTCTCGGGGCTGATCTGATTGGTTTTCATGATTATTCCTATCTGCGCCATTTTTGCAGCGCCTTGAAATCTGTTTTTGACCTCGATTCCAATCTGATGAACCTGATCTGGGAGCGTCGCAATCTGCAATTGGGGGTTTACCCGGTCAGCATTGATACCCCCGCCCTGCTGGCTGCGGCAGAGTCCTTAGAGACAAATCAGGTTTTGGAACGATATCGCGAAGACAAAAGCTATCGTTATCTGATTTTAGGGGTCGACCGTTTGGATTATAGCAAGGGACTTTTACTTAAACTTCAAATTTTTCGCAATTTGCTTGAAAACTGCCCAGAACTTCAAGGGGAAGTTACCCTGCTTCAGATCGCAATACCCACCCGTCAAGACGTCGAAGAATACCAAAAACTCAGGGCCCAGATGGAGCAGTTGGTCGGGGAGATCAACGGTAAATTTTCACGCCCCAATTATGTGCCGGTGCAATACATGTACACTTCGATTGGTTTTCATGAGCTGTTGGCCCTTTACCGGCTGGCAGATGTTTTGCTGGTGACCAGCCAACGGGATGGCATGAATTTGGTTGCCATGGAGTATTTGGTAAGTCAGAATGCCGAAAACCCAGGCAGTATTGTTTTAAGCGAGTTTACTGGAGCCAGTTCGGTGCTGAGTGGGGCCTTGGTGATCAATCCCTGGGATACGCAGAAGGCCTCACGCAGTTTGGAAAAGGCCTTGGCTTTGCCCCTTGAGCAGCGTCAGCAGAGACATCGCTCCATGTTGAAATTTTTAAGTGGCTATACAGCCTCTGATTGGGCGGCCGGTTTTATGGAAACCCTGGCCCAGGCGGGTGAAATGGCGCCCTCTTTACGCCAACGCAGTCTGAAATCACGTGAAGAAATGCAGAAAGAACTCGCCCCTTATTTTGAACAGCCTTTGCTGCTTTTTCTGGATTATGATGGCACCCTGGTGCCGATTGAGGACCGACCTGAGAAGGCTGTTTTAAGCACCATGACCTTTGGTTTGCTGGCCCATCTGGCTCAAAATCGAAAGGTTGAAGTGGTGATTGTGAGTGGGCGGCCAGCAGAATTTTTAAACAGCCAGTTTCAGGATTTACCGATTGCGCTGGCAGCAGAGCATGGAGCCGCCTTTTATCACCCCATTGAGAAAGTTTGGGAATCCCAGGTCTGGAGCGATAAGGATTCCTGGTATGCCAGTGCAGAGCAACATATGGCTGATTATGCCCTTCGGGTTCCTGAAAGTTTTCTTGAAAGAAAGGCTTTTTCTTTGGCCTGGCATTACCGTCTTTCTCCCCCCGCTTTTGCGCAATACCAAGCCCGCAAATTGAAAGAAGAACTTGAAAGTGGTTTTTCCAATTTGCCAGTGACGGTCCTGGCCGGGAAAAAGGTGGTCGAAGTCAGGGTGGTTGAAGCCAATAAGGGCTATTTTGTGCGCAATTATCTTGCCCAGCATGGTGCTGAGGAGCAGGATTACCAGATCCTTGCGATTGGAGATGATACCACCGATGAAGAAATGATGGCCGCTTTGCCAGATTCGGCTTTGACATTTCGGGTGGGAGAAGGAGAAAGCCGGGCCCGTTACCGGCTTCGGAACCAGGATGCTGTTTTGACCCTGCTTGAATTATTGGGGCAGAAATCTTAGCGGAAGATTTTTAAGCCGCTCCTTTCCGGGGCGTGGCCCAGATGGCCAGAACCCAGGGGCAGACCCACAATGTACAAACCTGGAACCTAATAGCTAAACTCAAGGATATTCGCTGAGATAGCTTGCAAATGTTATACCCAAAGGGGTATATTGGTGGGTAGAATCTACCACCAGGAGTATGCCATGAAACCGATTTTGATTCTGATGCTCAGCCTGAGCTTTTTGGGAGCCTGTGCCCCACAGCAGAAACAGGAGACCCCTTCTGAGCAGAGTCAGACCTCTTCAGGGATTCACCAGACCATTCCCGTGACCCAGGCCGCTCAATTGATTCAAAGCACTCCCAATTTGTATATCCTGGATGTGCGTACCGCTGATGAATTTAAGTCAGGGCATCTCGACAAGGCTCAGCAACTGGATTATTATGCGCCTGATTTTGAATCCAAAGTGAAACAACTCGATAAAAAAAAGACCTATCTGCTCTACTGTCATTCTGGCCGCCGCAGTGGCAGCACCCTTGAAATCATGAAAACTGCGGGTTTTGAAAAAGTCTATGACCTGGAAGGGGGTTTTACCCAATGGCAGGGTTCAGGGCAAAAAGTCGTTAAGCCTTAGCGGGATAAAGCTCCAGAATCCTGATTTCATGCGATTCAGGAGGCTCCGTGCTAGAATAATAAAAAGACGGAGCGAGCATGCGCAAAGACGAATTCCTTTCACACGAAGAGCTGACTGTGGCGGCCGCAGGTTATCTGCCGCCCTTTTGGGCTGTTCTGCTCTTGTTTAAGCGCTGGCGGCTCAATTATTTCACCCGGTATCACCTGATTCATGCCGCTCTGCTCTCGCTGGCCAATTTGCTGATTCTTCTGCTGACAGGGCTGTTCAGCCTCTTGATGGCCAAGATGACAGGTTTCAGCTTTATTCTGACAATGATTACCGGAAATTTAATTGCGCTTTCGCTTTTGGTCACGGCAGGTTTTATTGCCTATTGCGCACTCAATGCCACGCGGGGTCGCTATACTGTGATTCCTGGCCTGAGCCAGCTTTACTATGCTGTGTTTTCACAGCGCCCCGACAGTTCTCCAGATGCCCTGATCCGGCATCATCAGCAACACCGGGCCTCACGTCAGACTTCATTCCGTAAAACAGAACGCAAGGAGAAACCCTGAACCGTGCCCTTTAAGCAGTTACTGCGCCCCAGTTATATCTTTGACCGTGTTGAAGCGATTGATTTAAAGGCCTGGTGGGCTGCGGGTTTGCGGGGCATGATTCTCGATGTGGACGATACCCTGACCCTGAAAAACAGTGCGGTGGTCGCACCTGCCGTTCAAGCCTGGCTGAAAGAAGCCCGTGAAATCGGGTTTCACTGTTATATTGTTTCAAATAACCGCTACCCTGAACATATTGAAAAGCTTTCTGAAGCGTTGGAAATGAAGGCCTTGGCCCGTGCACGCAAGCCCTTTCCGCCGGGGTTTCAACTGGCCCTTCAGGCCATGCAGCTTGCGCCTGAACAGGTGGTTGTGATTGGCGATCGGCTTTTAACAGATATTCTGGGGGGAAGCTGGATGGGTATGCAAACCTGTCTGGTGGCTCCTGTTACGCCCGAGCCCCGAGGTTTCAAGCGCCTGATTTATGATTTTGAAAATTCCCTGCGGCAGGTAGCCAGCAAAGAGTGAGCTGATACGAAACCTTGATCCAGGTCAAGCTTGGTTTTGTTTCATATCATGCTGATGCAACCCCGTTTCACACTAGAATGTTACAAGAGAACCGGGCCCAGGCCCTTGAATTGAGGTATTCATCATGTCAACTGTACAACTTGCTGTTACAAGTGCAAAAGATCTTATGACCCCCGCGCCTATTTCGGTCAGGGCGTTTGTAACCGTAAAGGAAGCAGCAGCCTTGATGGTCGATATGGGGATTGGGGCCTTGGCGGTTGTAGACGGAGAAAATCACCCCCTGGGTGTGATCAGCCAAACCGATATCGTGCGCTATGACCGCGAAAAAACAGATTATCCTTTTTCTGTTTCTGAGTTTTACGAGCGCGTCGTGCTCGACAGCAGCGACAAAATGCTGGGTGAACTGCATATGGAAAATGTAGACGCCACCCCCGTGACCGATATCATGACCCCCGTGGTCTATTCTGTAACACCGAATATTTCAGCCGGAGACGTGATTCGAAAAATGCTCGAGAAACGGGTTCACCGCCTGTTTGTGGTGGATGATATGGGGGTTTTAATTGGTGTGATCAGCACCTTCGATATTCTGCGCCATCTGGAAGAGGTGGGCGTTTAATCCTTCTCAATTTTCTCACTTGTAGAGACCAGCGGACTGATTCAGTCCGCTTTTTTTTATTTTTTTACGCACCGTGCAATAAAACTGCTTGCATTTTTACGCACCGTGTTATAGACTAGAATCATGAAGGCATTAATAACCGCTAGTTCGTTTTTTAAAGGAGATTTAACCATGGATATTTTAAAGAAAGCTTCTCTTCTGACCGCTGAATTCATTTCCCTCTCTGCCGATAAGGTTCAGGAAGTCGCTGATGAGTTTGTCAAAAAAGGCACCCTGCACGACAACGAAGCCAAGAAATTCGTCTCTGAAGTTCGCAGCAACCTCGAAGGCCGTGAAAAAGAATTCACTGAGCGTTGGGAACAGGTTGTCAACAGCGTTCAACAGATTGGTACCACGCTGGGTATTACCAAAGTAGAAAAAGACAATCTCGATGAGCGTATTGATGAACTTGAGCGCCATATCGATGAACTCAAATCCCGTCGTGACCTGCTCAACAAAGAGCTGGGCAAAGACGGCGGTGCTTCCAAGGCCAAAGCAGCTTCTGCCGCTTCTGCCAAATAAGAGCCCTTGACACAGACCTTCAGTCTGTTGCCCCTGACCTGGAGAGGTCAGGGGCTTTTTGCTGAGCATAAAGCAGCCAAAAAAAAATGGCCGGTAGAGACCGGCCAACTCAAGTGTTATAAAGAGGGAGGAAAGATACAAATTTTTACTTTTGGTAAGCTCCCAGAATCCGGGCGGATTGCTGTTCGACCGGGCTGACCCGGCTTTGGATACTGCGCAGATTATTGGTGCTGACGCGGGCATTGTCCAAATCATGGTGCTCACGGGCTTCCAAGATGGTGTTATAGGTATTTTGGGTTTCGTTCAGCAGCTTGCCTTTTTCAGCTTCGGGATTATAGCTGCGGACTTCACCTGAAAGCTTGCGCAAATCATCGGCTGCGCCAATATATTTCATATCAATGCTGTGGCCAATCAGGGCGCCAATGCCTGCTGAAGCAGCCAGACCTACACCGGCACCAATACCTGCGGATTTGATATTTTTACCCCCGGCGAAATAACCAATCGCAGCGCCGGCTACCGCCCCAATGCCTGCGCCCACTCCAGCGAAGGGGGTGGTACGGCCTGTGGCTTGGGCCTGCTGTTCATCGGCCAGGCGATCCAGTTTGCTGCCCACATCTTGGGCGCTGACGGTGGCTTTTTCAATCGCGCTGATATTGTTGAAAGCTTTGGCAATCGAGCCATCGGTGGCTTTCATCGCACTTTGCACATCGGGCAAATCTTTGGTCTGTTCGGCAATCGAACGCAGGGTGGTATTCAGGGTTTCAAAGGCTGCCTGAAAATTGGTATTTGCCATTTCCATCTGACGCACGGTGCCTTCATCGGAGCT